>CAMYAU010000134.1 GCA_947253735.1 uncultured Varibaculum sp.
ACCCAGGTGAAAGCCGTATATAGTCAGTATATATTATTGGAGAACTTTAAGAAAGCCCTAAAGCGTTCCTTGCCCCAATTCTTTTTCTTTCTCGTTTTCTCGCGCCCTACGTAGGTGATGCAAGTAAGAAACCATAGCCGTTTTGGGAGGTGAACCTAGTGGCAAGACGAGAAAGCGCACCAAAAAACTTGAGCGAAAAAGCCCGTTTGGCTAAAAATGCGCGTATTAAAGAGGCTGGTAAAGCCACTAGGGCTCGCCGGGCTAAAATGGAATGTATTAGTCGCAAGCTAAAGATTGACCGCTCCCATCTAAACAACAAGCAAGAAGAAGCTATTAACCGGTTATTTTTGGAGAGCAAATGGTTAGCGAATTCCTGTATTGCTAATGGAAGATTCGATAATGATTATCTAAAAGAGCTAGACGGCAAAGTCAAGGTTAAGACCCCTGAAGGTATGGAAGAAAGGGAGTTTCTTGTTTTAGGTGGTCAGCTTTCTCAGTCGGTAATCCGGAACTTAAAATATAGCCTTAAATCTTTGGCAAAACTTAAATCTAAGGGCGAGAAAGTTGGCAGACTTCGATACCGTAAACAGGTAAGATCGCTGGACTTTCCTCAATACGGAAACTCGCACAAGATTAACCGGGAAAAGAACCGGGTAAAACTAGCCAATATTCCTGGTTGGATGCGGGTGAGCGGCCTAGATCAGTTACCAGCTGAGGCCGAGTTTGCTAACTGTAAACTCTTGGATAGGCCGGACGGACTATTTATTGTTATTACCTGCTACACAGATAAGCAGGATCAAGATTTTACCCCTGGTACTTCTATTGGAGTGGATATGGGGGTGAAAACTCATCTGACTTTTTCTGACGGGACAAAGGTTAATGCCCTAGTTGAGGAAAGTGAGCGCGCAAGAGGCTTGAGAAGGAAAATCTCTCGCCAAAAACCCGGCTCAAACAACAGAGCAAAGACAATAGCTCGCCTAGAAAAAGTCCTAGCAAAAGATGCAAACAAGAAGGAGGATATAGCAAACAAGATAGTACACGAGCTTTTAAAGAATGAAACCGTGTACTACCAAGACGAACCACTAAACAAGTGGTTTGAAAAGCAAGGTCGGGTAAAAGCCGGTAGACGGTTGCAAGGCTCAATCCTTGGGCGCGTGAAAGCAAAACTTTCTCGTAACCCTAGGGCGGTAATGCTAGATAGATACCTAGCCACCACCGCCACCTGCATCTGCGGATATAAAACAAAACACGATCCAGGCAAACGTATTTTTGTTTGCAGTGCGTGTGGATACAGTGATGACCGGGATATTCACGCGGCTAAAAACATGGTAAGACTCGGGCAGTCTATAAACGCTACTGCTACGGAACATAGCAGTATTCTTGCGGACAAGCGTGTAAGACCAGTAGCACCAATGGACTATACGTTCATTGGGAAAACGGGCAATGTTTGGATGAAACAAGAAGCCCCAACATCTTCAGTGTTGGGGTAGTTCACGAAAGAGGCGTGGCGGGCAAAATGGGGAACAAAGCCATAGCGCCCTACATGGTAGGCATGGCAACTTTGGATTTTGAGACGGAAGTTCTTCATCGGGTGATGCTTGGCGAGCTGAAAGCCCCGGTACTGGACGTTAACGGGGACGCACCGCTCACCTGTATGGCGGAAACAGACACCTTGGGGAAAATGCTGGATCACCTGGAGCTGATCGGCGGGCGCAGCAACGTCTATGTTCAGCGGGCAGATGGCGCTATCGCCACGCTAGCAATCTCCGAAGTAGTCCCCGGAACAAACTGAGTCATATAGCAGGGCGGCAATCACGGACGTGTCCAGGTTTCGGAACAGCCGGTTTAGCCCTTCTTGGTATTTGCCGCGCACGCTAGCGGGGATATAGATCGCGTCTATGCCCTCATTTAGTAGTAGCCCGCTTGCCATCAGGCGCGAAGTCCTTTTGTTGCCGTCCCCAAAAGCCTGCAACAAGGTCAGGGCGCAAAACGTATAGGCGGCACCTTCTATGGGGTTGCGGTATCCCCTTGCCCGCTCCAATATCTTTTCGTATGCGTCCTCTAGGTCGTTTTCATCCCCGTCTGGCGCGCTGTATTTTGCCCCCATTGCCAGGCTTACGTGCCCCCCGCCGTGAGTTACACCCGTTCCTCGCACTAAGCCTCGGTCTATCACTTCAGCGGTTAGTTGGTAGTTTATTTTCTTTGCAAGTCTTAGATCGAAAGGTTCATTGTTTTTTAGCGCGATCAACATCTGCTGGTTTGCTTTGTTTATTGCTTTTACTTCCGCCGCTTGCTCTACCTTCATTCCTTCCGGTGTTATGTCGTCCAACAGGGTTTGTACCTCAGGCAAAGTCACAGGTAGACCCTCATTTACCGCCATGTCCAGCACCACGAGGTGATGCACTTGCTCGAAGCGATACATTGCTCCCTGCTTACTTCTTATCTTTGGCGCAAGGGACGGTTTCGGGACGCTAATATCTACGATTTCATCGACACTGGCAGTAAAGACTCCCGGTAGTACCAGCCCGGATTCTTTTCTTGGCTTTAGTTTTTTGGCGTATTGGTTCGATCCTCTTACGTAAGTGCTCATTACTCCCCCTTAATCGCGTCAGCTAGTAGATAGGAGTCGGTTAGGCACGCCCCCGTTGGTGCGAACTGGCGAGAAAATCTAAGTTCTATTATTCTTCTTTCCCACATGGCGGGTGGCATTTTCACCAGCAGCGCTTTTGTCCCGTTTTCGCTTTGTGAGCCAATCTGGCGCGCCTTGTCCAGATCGGATACATAGAACACGGTGGTGGCATTTTTGGCGGTATCCTCTAAATCTTTTTGCACTCCCCAATCCCCGCTGATTAGCCAATCTACCCCGCTAGCATCTATCAGACCTCTGGCCTCGCTTGGGTCGTTAGCAGCAAGGCGTACCCAGGCGTGGCCTCTGGCGGAAAAAGAAGAATGCCTAGCTACCAACTCTAAAGCAGCGTCAAAATCGCCTAGCCGGTCTAGCTCGGCTTGAATACGCTCATTTTTCGGCTTTACCTCGTCTATAAGGTCGCACAGGGTTTCTATCCATTCCCAATGGTTCACCTGCCGGACGCTTAGCTCTAACCCCAGCGTGGACAGCAAGGCTTGCACAGTAGATAGCTTCGGATCGGTCTTACGGTTTTTGATCCTAGACAGGGTGCTTTTGTCTACCCCGGCAAGGTCTGTGCTGCGCACGTTTTTTAGCGCCTGCCATAAATCCTGTTGCATACACGCAACTTTAACGCAATTGTTGCATATACGCAACTACTTCCGAAACTGGAACATAGTTAGCGAACAGCGGATCAAGACCGCGCGTTAGGCGTTGCCAGATGACCCGCCCAGCCTTATCATTGAGCGTCCCAACGAAGCAAAAGAGTACGTTTTACCCGCGTTGTGCCTTTGGGGTTTGTTTCCTCAATTGGGCTTTTGCGTCGGCTTCGTCTTGGCGGTATTCTCTGAATCTTTTTGCGGTTGTGGTTATTGGCTTGTTGGTAGCTTCTGCCCACGCTCTTGCTGAGATTGTTCCGGTTAGCGCGGCTTGTTTGGTTAGTGCGTCTAGCGATTTTTGGCTGCGTTCTGCTTCTTTGCTGGTGAGTTCCCCGACTTTTAGGAGGGCATTGGCGTGGTCTTGGCTTGTGTATTGCTCTCGGTAATTCTCAATTTGGAATAGCAGTAATAGAGCACCGTTAAGGTCATCTCTTGCCATTTTCTGCCTCTTTCGCTTCTAGATGCGTCAGCTCATACCTGATGTCGAGCACAGACTTAGGGATGCTGGCTAATTCGA
>CAMYAU010000135.1 GCA_947253735.1 uncultured Varibaculum sp.
CAGCCCGAATATAGTCAACCGGCTTATCAACAGCCCGCCTATGAAGAGCCCGCCTATCAACAACCTGCCTATGAACAGGCTCAATACCCGCAACAATATGGGCAAGCAGAATACGCGCAGGGGCAAGCGATCCCCGAATATCATCCCCCTATTCGCTATACCGTTACCTCCGGGCAGGGACAGTCCATGATTCTAGAGGACGCGATTATAGTAGGACGGCGCCCCGATGCCGCGACTTCCACCTATCCGCAAGCCCAAACCATGACTGTGCCTAGCCCCGCCAAACAAATTTCTCGCACCCATTGCCTGCTTTATATTGATGAGGGCGGTAACCCGTCTGTAAAGGATCTAGAATCGGTTAACGGTACCCGCTTGCGTCACGGCGGACAAATCTATCCGGTTGAACCGGCACAGCCGGTACAGCTGCAGGTAGGAGACATCGTGGACCTGGGGGAAGGACAATATCTCTCGATTGGTACTGCCCCTGTCGGATACTAATTTAGTTCTCAATCCCCAGCGCGCGGCGCGCTTTGGCCCGGGCATCACCACTATCGATAGCCGTCAAAATCTCCTTTGCGGCATTCTCGCATTGCTCCTTGGTTACCTGTTGCAGCCGGGAGCCCACTGTGGGAATCGCAGAAGCAGCCATCGATAGGGAAGTTACCCCCATGCCGATGAGTGCGCACGCCAAAATGGGGTCAGCTGCTGCCTCCCCACAAACCCCAACCGGTTTACCAAGTCGTACCCCGGCGGCAGCTACCCGGGAAATCAGGGTCAAAACTGCGGGCTGCCAGGGGTCGGTATAGGTGGCTAGGTTAGCGTTCATTCTATCTGCTGCCATCACATACTGGGTGAGATCATTAGTGCCGATAGAAACGAAATCTACCTCGGCCAAGAATTGGTCAATCATAATCGCGACCGCCGGCACTTCCACCATGATTCCGGCAGTAAGTCCCCGCTGGCGAATCAGCTTCGCCACCCACTTTGCTTCCGCTAGAGTAGAAACCATCGGCACCATGACCCAATTTTTCCCCTGGTGTCCTTGTGCTGCCTGTGCAATCGCATCTAACTGTCGGGTAAATAGCTCCTCGTCAATCCCGCTGGTGCGCAGCCCGCGCACTCCCAGGGCAGGGTTAGGCTCGTCCTCTAAAGTTGCCCAAGAAATAGGTTTATCCGAGCCGGCATCCAAGGTGCGAGTAATCACCTTTTCCTCGGGGAAAGCCGCAAGCACCTGTGAATATATCTTAGTTTGTTGTTCGATACTAGGTTCTTTCTCCAAAGAAAGGAAACAAAGTTCGGTGCGAAAAAGCCCCACCCCTTGTGCGTAGCCAGCAGCTGCTTTTTTGGCGCCAGGGCCATCTTGCACATTGGCGAGCAGCTCCACCTCCTCGCCGCTAGCAAGCCGTGCCGGTCCTTGCCAGTTCCGGATAGCAGCGCGGGCATCCAGGTCAGCGCGAACTTTCGGGAGGACGGTAGCCGGTTCAGCTCCGGTGGTAATCGAACCTAAAGAGGCATCTACAAAAACTTGTTCTCCTGGCTGAATCTGGTGGAGCTGGCGTGCCGCTACGATACAGGGGACCCCCAGCTGGCGTGCAATAATCGAAGTGTGCGAGGTGGGGCCGCCCTGTTCAGTAACCAAAGCTAAGACTGTTTCCGGGTTTAAACCCGCGGCATCGGCTGGAGCTAGATCATCGGCAAAAAGTATGGAAGGTTCGCGCAGGTGGGGCAGGCCCGGTTCTGCTTCCCCCAACAGTTCGGCCACCACCCGTAAACAAAGATCATTCAGGTCAATGAGGCGTTCGGATGCCACCCCTCCAGCTTTTTTGAACATGGAGCAAAACATATCGGTGGTAGTCATTACGGCGCTGATAGCTGTGGCACCCTGGTTTATCGCTTTGACCACCATTTGCTTGAACCCCGGGTCATGGGAAAGTTTCGCTTGGGCGGCCAAAATATCCGAGGCGGTTCCCACAGTTTCTTGAGAACGAGTCAGCAGGCGCCCGGATACGTTTTCTGCCGCGCGGGTGTAGCGTTCAGCCTCTGCCTCCCTCTCATCTAGTGGGATTTTAATAGCAGGTAGTTTGGGGATTTCAAAGCGGCTAACCCAGGCTGCCGGTCCGTAAGCTAGACCATTTACTACCGGAGTACCATAGATCGTTTTTACTGCGGGCATTGAGGTTCCTCACCGAGGGGATAATGCTGTCAGTGTTGCATGTTTCGTGGTACTAAACAAGACGAATGTACACAGCCCCACAAAGAGTATTGAAGATCAAAGAGGTCCTGAATAAACTGACGGCAAACCTTTGGAGCGTACTAATCTCACGGACATGGATCTCAACGGCGGACAGGAATTCCAGGGCCTTCCCTAGAAGAATTCCCCCTCACAGCAGCGAGGATAACTAAACTGAGTAGTAAGGCCCCGCGAACAGGAGAACTATGGAAAACGAAAAGTTGATAATCCCGCAGTTGGTGAGCTTAGATGAGCCACTAGGGGCAGATAAAAACAGTGTAATTGCAGCGCTAGCAACTAAAATTGTTTTTTCGGGACGCGCCGACCAAAAAGAGTTGCTTAACGATCTGCTGGCTCGGGAAGCCAAATCTGCGACGGGAATGCCGGGGGGAATCGCAATCCCGCACTGCCGTTCTCGGGCGGTCAAGGTAGGTAGTTTGGCCTTCGCTCGGCTAAAAGAGCCGGTGGATTTCGGGGCTAAAGACGGTCCGGCAGATTTGATTTTTATGATTGCCGATGCGGAAGGGCAAGGACAGGCGCATTTGAAACTCCTGCAAAAGCTAGCCCGCAAACTGGTGGATCCGAAATTCCTGGCCACTTTACGGGCAGTGAGATCTGGAGAAAAGGCCGCAGACATCATTATGGAGGCAGTAGATCCAGACGCTGCCTCTGCCTCTAAGAACCACTCCGCGGCTAAAAGCAAGCCAGTTACTAAGGAAATATCCTCTGCCAAGTCCGCGCTGACCAGTAAAGGCACAGTGGCGAACAAAATTCCGGCAAGGGGAGAATCACGGCAGAAACGGGATAAGGAACCCCGTAGTGAACAAGGTAAATATCTGGTGGCTGTAACTGCTTGCCCCACCGGGATCGCCCACACCTATATGGCGGCCGATTCACTGCTTAATAAAGGTAAAGAACTGGGGATTCCAGTGCACGTGGAAGCACAAGGGTCCGGGCGTAATGAGCGCCTAGATCCCGCCCTGATTGCGGGAGCCGCGGGGGTAATTTTCGCTCATGATATCAGCGTGCGGGACCCGGAACGTTTTGCTGATCTTCCCCTGGTAGATGTGGGGGTGAACGCAGCTATTAGTGACCCCGAGAAACTAATCCGTAAAGCTATCGAGAAAAAGGGAAATCCGCAGGCCGCATCAGCAGTAGGCGCGCAGCCGACTAAGAGAACCGCAGCCCTTGAGTGGGGGCGCCTTATTCAAAAAGCTGTAATGACGGGGGTCTCCTTTATGATTCCTTTCGTAGCTGCTGGGGGTTTACTGATCGCATTGGGATATCTGATTGGCGGCTATGATGTGGACGGGCCTGCACAAGACATTTCCCTTAATTTTTCTCTTTGGGATCTGCCTGGTTCTGGTCCTTTCGGGGAAGGGAGAATTGTTACTAACCGTTCTGGTCTCCTGCTTTATCTGGGGGCTTTGCTTGTTTTCCTAGGAAAACTGGGAATCGGTTTCTTGGTGCCGGCACTGTCCGGCTATATTTCTTTTGGCTTGGCCGGGCGTCCGGGCATTGCTCCTGGTTTCATCGGGGGTGCGGTTTC
>CAMYAU010000136.1 GCA_947253735.1 uncultured Varibaculum sp.
CCTTTCGGTATTGATGATTCCGCTGGTAGTACGTTCATCAGCAGAAATGTTGCGGTTGGTACCTAATGACTTGCGGGAAGCATCTTATGCCTTAGGGGTGCCTAAATGGCGCACCGTGATCTCGGTGGTACTGCGCACCTCGGCGGCAGGTTTGGTTACCTCAGTGGTGGTGGCGATTGCGCGGATTGTGGGGGAAACCGCGCCCTTGCTGATTACCGCCGGAATGTTCGATGCGATTAACAACAATGTGTTTTCCGGACGCATGGAAACTCTGCCGGTCTATATCTATCAGCAGTACACCTCCACGGTTTCTTGTGCCGCGCATGCGGTGAACTGTAACCCCACCATCAATGTGGATCGCGCCTGGGGCGCCGCCTTAGTGCTGGTGTTCGCGGTATTGGTTTTGAATCTGGGAGCCAGGTTCGTAGCCAAAAAACTCTCGATCGGTAAATAGTTAACTCGCCCTCGCCTGGGGCAGGGCTGCAAGAAGCAAAAGCAGATAGGAAAAGAAAATGGCAATCTGTTTAGAGACTAAACATTTAGACGTTTACTACGGAGATTTCAAAGCCGTAGAGGACGTAAATATGGCGATTGAAAGCCAAACGGTAACTTCCTTGATTGGACCATCGGGGTGTGGTAAATCTACGGTGCTGCGCACTTTAAACCGGATGCATGAGGTCACCCCCGGAGGGCACATTGAAGGCGAAGTGCTGCTGAACGGGGACAACCTTTACGGCAAAGACGTTGACCCGGTGGAGGTGCGGCGAATGATTGGGATGGTATTCCAGCGTCCAAATCCCTTCCCCACCATGTCGATTAAGAACAATGTGCTAGCCGGCTTGCATCTAAATCGGGTTAAAATCAGTAAATCCGAGGGCGATCAGATTGTAGAAGAATCCCTAAAAGGCGCAAACCTGTGGGAGGAAGTTAACGACCGGCTAGATAAACCGGGCGCTTCCCTGTCCGGGGGACAGCAGCAACGCCTTTGTATTGCGCGGGCGATTGCAGTAAAGCCCGAGGTACTGCTGATGGATGAGCCTTGTTCGGCGCTTGACCCCATCTCCACCTTGGCGATTGAAGATTTGATTGCCCAGTTGAAGGAAACCTACACGATTGTGATTGTTACCCACAATATGCAGCAGGCGGCGCGGATTTCTGACCAGACCGCGTTCTTTAATATTTCCGGGCCGCGCCAACCCGGGAAACTGGTGGAAATCGGACCGACTGAATCCGTCTTCCTCACCCCGCACGAAAAAGTTACCGAAAACTATATTGCGGGACGTTTCGGATAGGGTGCCTGCGCGGCGGAAATCGGCAGAAGTTCAGAGCCCGCAGTGTCAGGAAAAACCGTTACCCAGGGTTAACAGTTGGTTAACAAAGTCCCTGCAATTAGTTTCTCAGAGATTGACCCCCCTAAAATGTTAAGTATGGAGAGCCACAGCGACCAGCCACATTGGGATGGTTCCGGCTGGAAAGTCGAGGATCTATCTACGATTTTTGACGCCCTACCCGAGGCTTCGGTAGTGCTCAATCCCGATAATTCTTTTGCCTATATCTCCCAGTTAGCGCGCATCGTTCCTCTGTTTCATCACGGGAAAATCGAATACCCGCAGATGCTAGCGCAGATTGACAAGGCGCGCAGCGCGGGACGGATCGTGGAGGAAGACTACGATTTGGTGCATCCTGATGCCGCCGTTCCCTGGTCAGTGCGGGTGCGGGTGGCTCCAATCTCACCCCGGCACACCCTGGTGTTACTAGAGGATCGCACGCGCGTCCTCCAAGCCGATGCCACCCGGCGTGAGTTCGTGGTTAACGCTTCCCACGAGCTAAAAACCCCGGTGGGAGCGATTTCTTTGCTAGCAGAAACGATTCACGACAATGCCGATGATGTGCAGGCAGTGGAAACCTTTTCCACTCAGCTAGTTAAAGAATCGCGGCGACTCACCAAACTGGTTTACGAAATCATCTCTTTGGCGCGGCTGCAAGACGGGCGTCTGCCAGCCAAGCCGCGTCCCATGTTGGCAATCGAAGCCATCAACGATGCCCTCGATCAGGTGCGTACTGCCGCCGAGGATGCGAATATCACTTTGAACACCGATTTCCCGCAAGGGGAAGATATTTTGGTGCACGCCGATCTAGAGCTACTGACTTCCGCGCTGCAAAACCTGCTGGAAAACGCGATTCGTTATTCTAATCCTGGAGGTCACGTGAACGTAACGTTGCGGGAAAACGACAATGTGGTGATGGAAGTCGCCGATGATGGCATCGGGATTTCCGAAGAGGATCAAGGCAGAATTTTTGAACGCTTTTACCGGGTCGATCCCGCGCGTTCTCGCTCCACTGGGGGAACTGGCTTAGGGCTATCCATTGTTAAACACGTGGTTTCGGATCTTAACGGCTCTATCCACGTGAACTCTAAACCGGGGGAGGGCGCTACTTTCATCATTACTTTGCCCCGACACACCTCGCACCATCCAGATGCTAAGCAAATAGCGTTGACAAAGGAACAGGAATGACCACCATATTAGTAGTTGAGGACGAGGAAGCTTACCGTAAACCTCTAGAGTATTCACTGAAACGTGAAGGTTACGAAGTAATCGGGGTAGCTGACGGTGACCAGGCGCTGTCAGTGGTTAAAACCAACCACATCGACCTGATTTTGCTGGATTTGATGCTTCCGGGTATTCCCGGCACCGAGGTTTGCCGCCAAGTGCATGAAAGCTACGACACCCCCATCATTATGGTGACGGCTAAAGATGACGTGGTCGACGTGGTAATCGGTTTGGAACTGGGTGCCGATGACTACGTGACCAAGCCCTATCGTTTCCGCGAACTCTTGGCGCGCATCACCGCAGTATTACGCCGCACCCAGGACCTTCCCGAAGTAGGAAACATCTTGGAGGTCGGTCCCGTAACGATGGATGTTGACCGCCATGAAGTGCGGGTACATGGGGAGCTTAAAGAGCTGCCGCTGCGTGAGTTCGAACTGCTGGAGTATTTTTTGCGTAACCCCGAACGGGTGCTTACTCGCGGACAGGTTATGGATCGGGTGTGGGGCGAAAACTGGTTCGGAGACCCCAAGACCCTGGATGTACACGTCAAACGGCTGCGTTCCAAGATTGAGGACGACCCGCACTCGCCGAAGATTATCGTGACTGTGCGGGGGCTGGGCTACCGGATCATGGATCCGAAATAGTTCCTGGAGATAATTTTTGCCCGGCAGGAAAACCTGCCGGGCAAAAACCTAATCTAGTTAGAGATTAGAAACGTTGTTTACGGCGACGAGACAGATAGGTAATACCGCCACCTGCAGCAACTAGCGTTCCCGCTAGGGCAGTAACTAGCAGAGCAATAGCGCCGGTGGGAGGCAGGGAATCTTTCTTGACAGACTTCTGCTCAACCATCTTGTTGTTATTACTGCTATTACCTGATTTATCGAGAGCAGCTTTCAAAGTAGCAATCTGCTCCTTTACGGTTTTGCCGTAAGCGGTAAGATCTTTGTTCTCCGTATTAATTACCATGAAGGAGTATTGGTTTGCGGAGGTGGATGCGGGGGAGAACCAAGCCGGCCAAGCCTTGTTCAGCTCGCGTTCCATCTCGTTTACCTTATTAACCAACTGGCTGTCTCCACTGGTTTTAGCCTGGTAATACAAGCGTTGCAAAGCCTGGTATTGCTGGGCTAGTTCCGGGTTTTGAATCTTTAACGCCTGCTCCCAAGCATCTA
>CAMYAU010000137.1 GCA_947253735.1 uncultured Varibaculum sp.
GCTGCTGCTTGCGCATTGGCTGCTTTGCGCGCCAAAAAATCAGGGTCGGGAGCCAACTGCTGCGGACCAAAACTCGCGATCAGCTCTTCCTCGGACAGGGCATACCGCTCTTGGGCTTGCTGGGTTAGCTGCTCCGCGCGCACTCTATATTCGGCAGCTGCCACCTCATCGCGGCGAGAAAGATCATTCAGTTCGGCTAGCTCTTTATTTAAACGATCAATTTCCCTGCGTAGCTGTTGCGCGGCCTGTGAGGATGCCTCGCGGGCCGCATCGGCACTTTCCCGCCAAGTTTTGGCTACTTGCGCCACCCGCGTGCCTTGGCGTGCGAAAACCTCGCACCAGGAAGCTGCCTGTAACATTCTTTGCGCATCGCGGGCATGCTTGATTTCTCGTTGTTTACTGGCAGCTAGGCGGAGCTGGAAACGCTCCAAAGATTTAACTTCCCCCTGGAAACGTTCCCGCAAATTAGTGGTTATCTGGGTGGCTGCTGCCAATGCCAAATGAGCTTCCGCCGCTTTCTCCCGCGCCGTCAAATCTGCGCCACGAGCCTGCTCTAAAGCTTGCTCTGCTTCCTCTAAAGGAGCTAAATCTTCGCTGCCACTAAATTCACTGCGATCTTTTTCCGCCTCCGCAACCTGTTTACTGCAGGCAGCCACATCCGCCTTTGCCTGCTCGAGCTCGACGGCAGCCCGTTTTTCTTCGTTCGCGGCTCCGCTGACTGCGGCTTCTCTAAGCGCTCTTTCTTGAGCCCTAGCAGCCGCCTGGGCATCAGCTGCACGTAAAGTTTTCAGTGCCTGCGCACTGGCTGCTGCTGCCTTGGCAAGTTCCTGAGTACTATCCTCTACCTGCCCCTGGGCTTTCTCGGCTTGTTCCTGGGATTGCTTCGCGGCCTGGCGCGCTAAGCGAAGCTGCCGTTCCACCTGGATCCGGTTAACTCCTCCACTGCCAGTGCTACCCAAATACTTACTAATAACCGTGCCGTCTACCAGCCCTACTCGCGCCTGGGGAATCTTAGAAACCAAGGCGCGCGCCTGCGCTAAATCTTCCGCCAAATAGCTATCTGCCAGTAATGCTTTTAATACCGGATGCAGATCACGAGGTGCTTGTACCGCTGCCAGCGCAGTAACCAGGTTTTCTGTGCCCGCGGTTTGCTGCGATTCAACAGGTACCTTATCTTGTTCCAGGCTGCCTCCTAAAACCCAACTAACAGTACCTTTACTGTCCCTTGCGGCATTCAATCCTGTTTCGACCTGGGAGGCATCCACTATGAGGGCACCGCCCCCCACCCCCAGCAGCGCCGCAATCGCTTTCTCCCAGCGATCAGAAACGCTAATCAGGGAGGATAGCTCTCCCGAAGGCTGAGTAGCCTCGGCAAAAGCACTGTGGGCTTGGCTCGAGGAGGCTGCCAGGACTTGACGAAGATTGGCTTCACTTTCGGAAGCCGCCACCGCTTTTGCTTCACTTTCCCGCAGCCAGTCACGCGCCTTTTCTAACTGGGTGCGCACCTTATTTTCGGCTTCTGATAGCTCTCGGTAGCGAGCGGCAGCATCGGTTCCTGCGTCAACGTCGGCCTCTTGGTGAACCTCTTGTTCTGCCCGTGCCGCCGATAGCTTTTCCCGCGCCGCCTCGGCCGCATTTTCCGCCCGCTGCAGACGCGAGCGCGCCGCCTCCAGGCGAGCCTTTGCGGTTTCCATTTCCCGCTCCAGCCGGGTTATCTTTTTGGTTTTCTGTTGCGCCACTTCCCGTAATTCCTGGGCCCGACGGGTTAAATCCCCAACTTTCCGGGTGGTTTCTTCCCGCGCAGCCTGCGCCGCATCGGATTGTTTTCGCCGCGCCAAAGTTTCCTCGTCCTTGGCTGCCAGTTCATTGCGTAACCGTGCTAAATGCTTTTGCCGCTCCTCAATACTGGGACCTGTTGGAACCGGTTCCGGCTTCGCTAGAGAGGCGGCTCGTTCATTTGCCAGTGCCCCTAATGCCCGCAAACGCTCGGTAATGGTGGTTAGTTGTTGCCACAAATTAGCAGCTTTCCCCGCCAAATCAGTTTGCGCCGCATCTGCGTTTAATTGTTGCAGTTTTTCTCGCTGTTTAGCTAGTTGGGCTTCTAATTCTTTGCGACTAGAAGCGAGCTCTTGCTCACTTTCGCGATAACGCGAAAGCTGCAAGCGTAGCTGCTGCAGATCATCAGCCAGGATCCGGCACCCCGCGTCACGCGCCTGCGCCTGCAAAATTGCCGCTCGCCGCGCAGTTTTAGCTTGCCGAGCTAACGGTCCCAATTGTTTTTGAATCTCCTGGGTGAGATCGGACAGTCGGGAAAGCTTTTCCTCCAACCCATCAAGTTTGCGTAACGCCCGTTCCTTTCGGCGCTGGTGTTTAAGCACCCCCGCAGCCTCTTCAATCAGAGCCCTCCGTTGGGAAGGATCCGCTGATAGCACCTGATCGAGTTTGCCTTGCCCGATAATCACGTGCATATTGCGCCCCATGCCGGTATCCGACAGCAGCTCTTGGATGTCTAACAGCCGGCAGGGAGTACCGTTAATCGCGTACTCGGATCCTCCCTGACGAAACAAGGTTCGGGAGATGGTTACTTCCGAATAGTCAATCGGCAGTTCTCCGTTGGTATTATCGATGGTGAGTGCAACTTCTGCCCGGCCTAGGGAAGCACGCGAACTGGTGCCCGCAAAAATAACATCCGCCATGGAGCCGCCCCGGAGATTCTTGGCGCCTTGCTCCCCCATCACCCAAGCGAGCGCATCGACAATATTCGATTTACCAGAACCGTTGGGACCGACTACACAAATAATCCCGGGGGTAAATTGCAAAGTAGTGGCGCTGGCGAAAGATTTAAATCCGCGCAGCGTCAACGACTTTACATACATTTAGTTGTCCCCACTATTAGGACGCTTCTGGGAACCAAATCTTAATTTCGCGAGCAGCTGAGGCGGTTGAATCTGCAGCATGCACCAAATTCTGGATCTGTCCACTATCGTATTCGCGCCCAAAATCTCCGCGAATAGTCCCCGGAGCAGCTTCGGTGGGATTAGTGGCTCCCACTAGGGAACGCACCCCTTCTACTACCCGGGTACCCTCGATAACTGCCGCCACAATCTTCCCAGACTGCATAAAGTCAACCACGGACTCGAAGAAATGCTTATTACGATGCTCTTCGTAGTGATCGTGTAGTTCTTCGTCGGTTGCTTGTACTACGCGTAATGCCACAATCGAATAACCTTTTTGCTCGACGCGCGCCAGGATCTTCCCGACCAGCCCCCGGTGATACCCATCTGGTTTCACCAGCATCAGAGTATATTCTTTATTCGGATCCAGTTTCAGTTCGCTCATTTCTGCTTCCTTTCTCCTTTTTCCCGCTATTTTTCGGGGATTTACTCCTCTAAGGATACCGGCAAAGGCCCGACCCCAATTCGTTTTATCAACTCGGTAGTTTCTGTTTGGGGAGCTGAATCCGCCTGTTCTGTTGGAGACAGAGGTAGTTTAGTGTTCGTTCCCTCTGACCATTCCTCGTTAGACTCACTGAGTGCTTCCTCTACCGCATCTAGAGCTCGCCGAGATTCCCCTCCCTCGGCAGCTATACGCAATTTGTCTCCAGGTTGCACTTTTA
>CAMYAU010000138.1 GCA_947253735.1 uncultured Varibaculum sp.
AGCTTAGGCAATGCCGTAGAACTGTCGGTGCTAGCGTAGCGGGATTTATCTTTACCCTCTTCGTAGGCGGCCAGGAACCCGCGGAAGGTAATTACGGTTCCCGAGGCGGTGAACACCAGTTCGTGAGCCTCGCCCTCAACAGTGATCTGAGCGCTTACCCGCACGGTGTCGGTGGTTCCGCGGGCATCATTCATTTGAGATGCCAGGGTGCGTTTCCAAATCAGTTCATAGAGGGCAGCCTGCTGATCGCTGAGGGCTGCTCGAACCTGATCGGGGGTGCGGAAGTTATCTCCCGCAGGGCGGATTGCTTCATGGGCCTCTTGTGCACCCTTAGCTTTCTTCGCATAAAAACGGGGTTTTTCGGGGATAGCATCTGCCCCATATAGAT
Organism: uncultured Varibaculum sp.; assembly: GCA_947253735.1. Classification (GTDB taxonomy): domain Bacteria; phylum Actinomycetota; class Actinomycetes; order Actinomycetales; family Actinomycetaceae; genus Varibaculum. The sequence goes on from CAMYAU010000138.1 coordinate 389, forward strand.
TCTTTGCTTGGCGCCGCGCCGCCGAGATTGCCTGACTAGATAGCGCAGTCGAGTCGGTACGCATATAGGTGATGTAGCCATTTTCGTAAAGATACTGCGCGACTGCCATGGTTTGCCGTGAAGACATCCGTAGTTTTCGCCCAGCCTCTTGCTGCAAGGTAGAGGTGGTAAAGGGAGGGGCGGGACGACGAGTATAAGGCTTGGATTCTACCGAAGTCACCTGGCAGAGTGCCTTATTCTCTAAGGCTTTTACCAGTTTTTCCCACAACTGCTGATCCATCACCGTGACTTTACGTTTTAGTTGACCGCGGTCATCAAAGTCTCGTCCAACGGCGAAACGAACCCCATCCATTTCTAGGGCACGAGCATTAAAGTCCTTACCATCAGCACTAAAGGTCGCGGTAAGATCAAAATAGTTGGCGGGAATAAACGCTATCCGTTCACGCTCCCGTTCTACCACCAGGCGGGTGGCAACCGACTGAACCCGTCCGGCTGACAGGTGTCGAGCAACCTTGCGCCATAGGATGGGGGATACCTCGTAACCATAGAGACGATCTAGAATCCGGCGAGTCTCCTGGGCGGATACCAGGTCAGTATCGACATCCCGAGTATTTTCTAGCGCGCGGTCTATAGCCTCCCGAGTAATCTCATGAAAAACCATTCGCTTTACCGGGACCTTGGGTTTTAGTACCTCGAGGAGGTGCCAGGCAATCGCCTCGCCCTCACGGTCCTCATCAGTGGCGAGGTAGAGCTCATCGGCTTTCGCCAGGTCCTTGCGTAATCCCGCAACGGTTTTCTTCTTGTCAGGATTTACTACGTAGTAGGGCTGAAAATTGTTGTCTACGTCTACTGCAAACTTTTTGTATCCGGACTGTTTTAGTTTGTCAGGCAGTGCCGAAGGTTGCGGCAAATCCCGGATGTGCCCCACCGAGGCCTCTACCTGGTAGTCAGCACCCAGGTATCCGCTGATAGTGCGAGCCTTAGCTGGAGATTCCACGATTACCAGTTTCTTAGCGCTCAAAGCTTCCTCTTCCCTTGGGTTAACGATCTACCTTTATACCTTATATATACCTTGCGAACTAGGAAGGCTAACAAATGGGATTTGCGTGCTCGAATAGAGCCTTATTTTTATCTAGGTTAGAGAATTTGAGGAGGATAGTTAAGAAAGGTCAATACGATTCCCGAGAACTTTTGTATAAAGATTGCGCGAATATGAGGATACTCAAATAATTTGGGTAATGACTGTTTGGTTTGCCGATTGAGTAAAAACTCAGCCCTTGCCGAGTCGGAACTCAAGCTAAGAATCGGAGCTCATAGAAGTTTCCGTTTTCTCTAACTTTTTATGAGAAACGTACAGCTTTCCACCTATATAGGCTGGTGAGAAGTGTTATTAAATGAAATCTAAGATTAAATCATTCACATGGTCAAAATTGTGGGTGATGGGACTCACAATTTAGTTCTAGACCGCTACTAACATTTAGAAAACCTGAAAACATTCTAATAGGCCTGGTAAAAGCCGCTTTATGGTTGGTAAGTATTCGTAAATTCAACCTACCGGGTGTAAAACTTTCATTTTCAAACATTATCGCTTTTATTGGTGTTCGTTTTCGTGGATAATAGTTAATGAACGAAGCGAAGGAACGTAACGTTCACGGAAATCGAAAGGATTTCGGTTTCCACCAAAGGAAAACGCAAGGAATGGGATCTACGATGAAAACGTGGAAAGAACACGCCAAGACCCTGGCTGTAGGTGTTCTAGTGGCCGGTGTAGTCGCCGCAGGAGTTAACCTGGCCGACGCTGCCACCTTCTTTACCAATACTTCCTCTTCCAGTTCGAGCGCTGTTGCTGCCAACGCGATCAACACCAATAACCGCGAAGAGGTTCGCACCCGTTACCTTAGCGACATTGCTGATACCGATTACCCCGAAAGCCCCAACAATGGTGCGGACTACAAAAACTGCCGCGCTGGCGTGGTCAACCCCACGACTGCCAACTCTGTGGCTCGGGCCCTTAACTACTTCCGCGGTCTCAACGGAGCCGAAGCAGTGAAGATGGATACCACTTCTGCATTGCAAGATTACGCTCAGCAGGCCGCTCTGAATATGGCTGCCAATGGCCGCCTTTCACACTCGGTGAAAAAAAGCTCCAAATGCTTCAGCTTTAAAGGACAGCAGGGAGCTGCCATCTCTAACCTTTCTGATAGCGCGGGTCAGACCCCGGCAGAACAGATTCTGTGGTACTTCATCGATCCTTCTAGCCTCGGCGCTTCCACTATGACCAAGGTTGGTTCGAATGATCGCCTGGGACACCGCATCGCTTTGATGGATCCCACCTTGGCTACCACCTCTTACGGAAACGTAAATGGTTACAATGCGATCGTGGTAACTGGCGATCAGTTGGTTAGCACCCCTGATTTCAACAACAAGCAGATCACCAACGATGCTGCTCAAAAGCCAGAAGTTATGACTTGGCCATCTGCCGGTTACTTCCCTTACCAACTGCTGACCAGCAACCGCGATGACCGTGACGATGTGGAACGTTGGAGCATTTCCTTCCGCGGCGAAAGCAAGTCGCAGCGTCCTGACCTTTCAGGTGCCAAGGTGCGCGTGACTGGCCCGAATGGTGCTGAAGTTCCCACCACTATCTTGAACAACACGCTCAATGGCAAAGGTCCGGGAACCTGGAACTACTACAACACCTTGCTGATCAAGATGCCGAAGATCAAGGATCTGCCGGTGGGCACCGATGGTTCCCGAGACTACACGGTTAGCGTTACTGGGATTAAAGGTGCGACTCGTTCCTCCTACACCTACACCGTGAAACTGTTCGATCCCATGATCTCCTCCAGCCAGATGGCTCCCCAGATTAAGGTGAATGCGGCTCCTCGCGTAGCTCAGGGTGGATATGCCGAACCGGCTAAGGTCACCGTGCAGGGCTCCACCGGTATGAAATACCAGTGGCAGCGCTCCAAGGACGCCGGTAAGACTTGGGAAGATGTGAAGGACAAGTTCCGGATTCCCGCTGATCATCGTTTCTACGGAACCGCGAATGATCTGGACTACGCTCCCGGTGCTCGCACCGAAGACAAATGGGGCCTGCTGCGGTCGGCTCCGATTGCCAGCCGCGCCGAGGCCGAGTCCTTGCGCTTCCGTTTGAAGGTCACCAACCCGGTGGGTACCTCGATCTCTGAACCGATGAAACTGGAATACTACGGATT
>CAMYAU010000139.1 GCA_947253735.1 uncultured Varibaculum sp.
AGATCGAAAACCAGTCTAAAATTCAGCTTGCTGACTAAGGCGATATTGCATGAGGACAAATACGCCTAAAGCAAGCGCCAGGTAAAGCGGAAGCAGCCCGACAGATAATTTCTGGGCTATTACGCCAAAGAGGGGCGGCATCACAAAAACTCCTAAGTTGAAGCTGGCCATTTGCATCCCGATTATTGCCCGCGAGTGCTCTCTCCCAAAAATATGGGGAGTGGCGTGAATCATCGCGGGGTACATCGGTGAGCAACCCAAGCCGGTCGCCATTAGCCCACATACCGCGATCAATGACGGCCCTGGCACCAACAGTAACAATACTCCCCCGGCGACTAGGATCATCCCCAAACGGATTAGCTGCTGGTCGGAATAGCGAATCGACAAGAATCCGCTAGCCGCCCTCCCCAGAGTTACCCCCAAGAAAAGCATTCCGGCAAAAGCGGCCGCAGCAGCGCCATCCAGATTTTTAAATAGTCTCAGGTAGGTTCCTCCCCAAACCCCGGTAACTTGTTCCATCACGGCATAGCAAAAGAAACAGATGGTTACCTCTTTTACTCCCTTAATCCGCATTGTCTGTGAGAGTTTTAGCGGACGTGCAGGCTCCGATTCGGAATCCGATCCCGAGATTTCTTCCGCGCTTACACTAGATCCTGCCTGTTCGTGACGTTTCCACAGTGGCAAACTTATAAATAATATCGCGGTAATAATCAGCTGAGCCCAGGAAATGTACCAGTATCCACTCTGCCAGCTGCCGCCCCCGGAAAGCGCAATTCCCATCACGTAAGGGCCAATGGTAGCACCGATTCCCCAGCAGCAATGCAACCAGTTCATGTGGGTACTTTTGAAATGTAGTGCTACGTAGTTGTTGAGAGCTACATCCACGCTGCCCGCTCCTAGCCCATAGGGAATCGAGCAGATACACAGAATCCAAAAGTTAGGGGAGAGAGCATAGCCTAAGATAGCCAGAGCAGTTAACAAGCCCGAAATAACGGTCACTTTCCCGGTACCAAGCCGATCAATTATCCGATCTGAGAACAGACTAGAGGTAACCGTCCCCAAAGAGATAATCATGGAGATGATTCCCGCATAGGAAACCGGAACCTCGAAACCTGGATAGATCTCTGGCCAGGCAGACCCCAGCAGAGAATCGGGTAACCCCAAACTAATAAAGGCTAGATAGATCAGGGCCAATAGTAGATTCGTCACGGGTGCCTCCTCCCCTAAAAACTATCAGATAAGACCTCAAAATCACATTTCGCATAAGTTTTTACCGGACGCACCACCTACAGGACCCTTATCACAGGATAATGCGGGATCCGCCAAAAGAAGAAAACTGCCGGCAACGCAAAATCTTCATTCTTAGGCAGCAAAATAACTGTTGGGCAAAGTTATCACACATAGAAAAAGTGCGGGCCTTGCTGAAATTGATCAGCAAGGCCCGCACTCGGTTTCGGTTTTACCCAAAACCTATTTTCTGGGGATCATGCTTTATGCTTCAAAAAGTTTTTGCCCCACGTATTCTTCTCCCTCGCCAAGACCGGGCGGCATTACCCACATACTGGTGGCTATATGCTGCAGGTATTCGGTCATGGCGTCCCCAGACATCCTCTTCAAGATGGGAATGAAGTTGGTTTGTGGGTTACGAACGTAGGCGATAAACATCAGCCCACCTTCTAGCCGCCCCAAACTGTCGGTACCCTCCATATAGTTGTATCCGCGCCTGAGCATCCGGGCTCCCCCGTTATGATCGGGATGTACCATTGCTAAGTGCGAATCCAAAGGAATCAAGGGTTCCCCATCTTCTCCCTTCTTTTCAAAGTCGGGATCGGTGAATTCGGTTCCCCCCGATTGGGGGGCTCCTTCCAGTTTGTCGCGCCCAATGGTGTCTTCTTGTTCTTGCAAGACCAGTTCGTCCCAAACTTCCATCATCTGCTTGATCTTACGAGTGCACAGATAGCTGCCGCCTGCAAAATACTTCCCGCCCGAATCACCGGGCTGGATCCACAGATGTTTATTCAGTTCCGCGTCAGAATCTTCCTTTTTGATATTGGAAGTTCCATCCTTGAAACCAAAGAGGTTACGGGGTGTTTTCTGTCCGGTAGAGGTAGAAGAGGTACGCCCATACCCCAGTTGTGTCCAACGAACAGTGGCGGTACCGAACGCCAGTCGACTGAGGTTATGGATCGCATGCATAGAGATCATGGGATCTTCCGAACATGCCTGCACCACAATATCGCCGTAGCACTGATCGGGATCCAGCTTCTCTGCCGCCATCCGGGGAATCCCGCCCTTTAAGGGCTCCGGCATTCTGTCCGCAATCCCTAGGCGATCTTTTCCATCTTTCAAGAAGAAACTTTCCCCAAAACCAATAGTGATCGTGAGAGCACCCGGTCCTAAATCGTAGGCTTCGCCAGTATCATCCGGAGGCGCCAGTTTAGATACTTTCGGATCATTGACCGGATTACCAGCCATCATCCGCTCGGCAGCCAGCGACCAGTCTTTTAACAGCTGAATAACCAATTCCCGGCTTTCAGTGGTCAAGTCATAGGCAGCCATCATCATCTGCTGCTGCTGAGGAGTGAGAATTCCCGGTTGATGCTTCCCTCTGAAAGGATAGGAAATCTTCATCACGTCAGCAGCTGCTTCTCCGGCGGCTTCACCCTTGGATTTACCATAAGCGAAGCCCCCCATTCCCCCGATGCCGATACCTGCGAGGGCAGCGATACCCCCACCGATTAGGACATTGCGCCGGGAAATCCCTGAGGCCGGAGTAGTTTCTTCTGGGGTTTCCCCCGAGGAGACAGCCTTATCAGCTACCTCCTCGGGGTGATGGTTAACAGAGTTATTACTCAATGAATATTCACCTTATTTCAGGATAGATTCCGTCAGCTTTGCGAGCGGTGCGCGCAGCGCATTTACCTTATCGGAAAGCTCTTTTTGCTTCTTGGTGTACTTCTCGGGAGTTTTCTCCAAGCCGATGGCTACAGTTGCTATATCGGTGTAGGGCGGGAAATCCCACTGATTATCGCCACTGGCGCGGTTGTAGGAGGCAATGGTGTCTTCCAGATCTTTCATCTTGGCGTCGATCTTCTTCGCCAGTTCTGGATCTTTCTTCTCAGCTAAAGCCTGAACGTTGCCGTAAGCTACCCGGGCACCCTCCAAGTTGGCCTGGAAATCATAGAGGTCGGTGTGTGAGAAGATCTCTTCCTCACCCGTAATCTTGGTGGTAGCTACCTCTTCTAGCAGCCCAATAGCACCATTGGAGATATCGTCTAGCTTCAGTTTGAAGTCATCTGCGTAAACTTCTTTGTGTAGATCCTGGGTGTCTTTCATCAACAGATCGGCGAACTTGGTGCGATCGGCGGCAGATAGCTTCTGATCGGTCCACAGGTCTTTTTCTAAGCGGTGCCAACCGGTCCATTCCCGTCCGTCAGCATCATCTGCCTGCTGATAGTCAGCTTCCCGTTCATCCAGTTTCGGATCCAAATCACCGAAGGACTCTGCAGTCGGCTCAATGCGTTCGTAATGCATGCGTGCCAGCGGATAGAGCTTCTTTGCCTTTTCGTTGTCGCCCGCTTTGTAGGCATCCACAAATT
>CAMYAU010000140.1 GCA_947253735.1 uncultured Varibaculum sp.
GCCATGACCGTTACGCCTACGAATGCCTAGAGATGGCTCTGCATGACAGCGATATCGTACGTACCATGGGCTGCGGAATCGCGGGACTATCGATTGTGGCGGACTCCCTATCGGCTATCAAATACGCAAAGGTCACCCCGGTACGTGATGAAACTGGCTTGGTGGTGGACTACCACACCGAAGGGGACTTCCCCTGCTACGGAAACGACGATGACCGCGTCGATGACATCGCGGCCACCATCGTGCACACGGTAATGGCAAAGATCAAAGAAATTAAACTCTATCGGGATGCCATTCCTACCCAGTCGGTACTCACCATCACCTCCAATGTGGTTTACGGTAAAGCCACCGGGGCTTTCCCCTCTGGACATGAGGCTGGAACCCCCTTTGCTCCCGGCGCCAACCCGGAAAATGGAATGGATTCGCATGGGATGCTGGCCTCGATGCTCTCGGTAGGCAAACTGGATTACCATGACGCATTGGATGGTATTTCTTTGACTAACACCATCGTGCCCTCCTCGCTGGGACGAACCAAAGAGGAACAAATCCAGAACCTGGTGGGGATTATGGACGCCGGTTTCATTCCCCAAGACTCTTCCTGCTGAAGGTCTTTGCCTGGTACAGCGTCGAGTCTTTAAAATACCCTCAACGCGCAGGTAACAAAACTGGTTTAGGATCAAAGTCAGAACTAGAAATAATCAAGAAACAAATAAAATAGGAGAAACCATGAGTGTAAAAACTTTCGATGAGCGGCTCGCTTCCATGAAAGCCAATCGCGAAGCACGCGGAGGAGTCCAAGGCCTCTACCACGCTAATATCAACGTGCTAAATCGCGATACTCTAGAAGATGCGATGCAAAACCCGGAAAAATACCCCCAGCTAACGGTGCGGGTTTCCGGCTATGCAGTTAACTTTGTGAAGCTAACTCGCGAACAACAGCTAGACGTTATTTCTCGTACCTTCCACAACAAGCTTTAAAATTTAATTTTCTGCGCAGGGCGGGTGTCCTCCTTCTGTAAGGAGATGCCCGCCCTCACCATAAATGGAATCGAGTAGTCACCAAAGGAAACAGACAAGGCGGGGCTAATGGAAATAACTGGCGGTGCCGAAAATATCAGCGTCAGTGCTGATGGGATTACCGGAGAATATGCTCCCGAGCCGTTAGAAGAGCAAGTTCCTCGTACGCGCGGTTCCGGTTTAGGAGCGCTAAGAGAAGCCCCCGAGATGAGCCACTCCCAGCACAACCAGGCTGTCCGCGAAGGCAAGCTAGCTTCAGTGCACTCCTGGGAACTGGTGACTGCCGTGGACGGCCCCGGTACCCGGCTTACCCTGTTTTTATCTGGCTGCCCCCTGCGCTGCCAGTACTGCCACAACCCCGATACTTTCCAGATGCGTTCTGGGCATGCAGTCACTCTTACCGATGTGTTTAAGCTGGTAACACGTTATCGCGCTATTTTTAGGGTCACCGGAGGGGGACTGACTATTTCTGGGGGCGAAGCCTTAATGCAGGTGAATTTTGTGCGAAACCTGCTGCGACGCTGTCACCAGCAAGGTATCCATACTTGCCTCGACACTTCGGGATTCTTAGGTGCCAATCTGGCCGATGCTGATTTAAAGAATCTGGATTTAGTTCTTCTGGATGTTAAAAGCGGAGACGAAGCTACCTACCAGAAAGTGACTGGACGCGCCCTTGCCCCTACGATTACTTTTGGCGATCGTTTAGCTGAAGCCAAAGTCCCGGTGTGGGTGCGTTTCGTGTTGGTTCCTGGCCTTACCGATGATCCAGAAAATATTGCGAAAGTAGCACAGATTGCCCAGCGTTGGCCAAATCTGGAACGCCTCGAGATCTTACCGTTCCATCAGATGGCTCGGGACAAATGGGAAAATCTGGGCTTGGACTATCAACTAGCAGACACCCCGGTGCCTACTAAAGAACAGGTAGAGGCAGCGAAACAGATCATGCGCGAACAAGGTATCCAACAGGTGTTTTCTTCCTAAACCACTGTTTCCCTAACGTGGGGGAAGAAAACGCCAATCTTCCCGGCACATTTTCGACAGGTCAAACTGCTGGCAGAACTGGCTAGCTGTTTCCACCGGGGCAAACCCTAAGGAACTAGAAAGCAACCCCAAGATTTCAGCGTTATTCACCCCGCGCTCTCCAAGTTCAGCCAAAGTTACTGCCCCATCGCGTTTAGCCAAACGTTGCCCCGTTTGATTCAGCACTAAAGGAACATGCACCCAAGAGGGCGGGGTAGAACCCAATAGCTGATGCAGATAGTTTTGCCGGGCGACTGACGAAATTAAGTCCCGCCCACGGCACACCTGGGTTACCCCTTGATAAGCATCATCAACGACACACACAAAATTATAAGAAAACACTCCATCAGAACGGCGGAGCACAAAATCATCAACCACTCCGGTTTGCTGCCCATAAACCGCGTCAGTGAAAGTCAAAGTTTCTTGGTTACTGCGCAGGCGAAGGGCAGGGCCGCGTCCTATGTCTGCAAGTTCTTTCCGCTTCCGGGCGCGCTCGGCTGGGGAGAGATCCCGGCAACACCCCGGATATGCCCCCGGCGGAGTATGCGGGGCAGAAGCAATTTGCGATAACTCCCGGCGCGAACAGTAACATTCATAAACCAGACCCGCCGCTTTAAGCTGCGCAAACACCTCATCATAGCGGCTGCGACAAATAGACTGCACCAAAGGTTCCCCGTCCCAATCAATCCCGAGAGCCGCTAAATCTTTAAGTTGCAGGGCGCGGAAAGGCTCACGGGAACGGGCATCTAAATCCTCAAAACGCAGCACGAAACGCCCGCCGTTTTGCCGAGCGAGCGCCCACCCTATCAGGGCAGTGCGCAGATTTCCCAAATGCAAAGCGCCAGTAGGACTGGGCGCATATCGACCAACGAGCGTAAAACTGCCCTCCGCTAGTAGGGTAAGTAGAAACGGCTTCATTTTAATCGCAATGAGCACCTAGGTAGAATAGCCAGGTAATAACTTAATCCGTAAATAGGAGGATCAAACGTGGCAGCACAGGCAGCAGGGCTAATCAACGTCCAGATTGCAGGGGAAACTAAAGAGGTAGCTGCCACTTGCACCGGTCTGGATTTGTGGGGCAAAGACCGCAGCGTGGTAGCTATGCGGGTCGCGGGAGAATCCTGGGACCTGGCGCGTACCCTTCCCGAGGGGGCGCAGGTAGAACCGATTACTGCTGATAGCGAAGCGGGATTAGAAATTATTCGCCACTCCGCCACCCACGTCCTCGCCCAAGCGGTGCAACAGATTTACCCCGATGCCAACCTAGGAGTAGGCCCCTACATCACTGACGGTTTTTACTATGATTTCGGCAATATCGATCCGGTAACTCCCGAGCTATTAAAAGATCTGGAAAAACGGATGAAAAAAATCGTTAAAAGTGGACAGCGTTTTGTGCGGCGGGAAGTAAGTGACGAGGAGGCTCGCCAGGAACTAGCTGATCAGCCTTACAAATTGGAGCTGATCGAATCCAAAGGTCACGGCCCGGACCAAGCTGAA
>CAMYAU010000141.1 GCA_947253735.1 uncultured Varibaculum sp.
TCCGCCAACATGTTTAGGCTTCCTCACTCTCGGGAGCAGCTTCTTCAGCTTCCGCGGATTCTGCAGCTTCCTCGGCTTTCGCTTCCTCAGCTTCTTTAGCTGCCGCTTCTGCCTCGGCCTTAGCCTTTTCTTCGCTAACTTTCGCCTTGCGCTTTTGCGCCTCGTCCGCAGCGGCTTTCACGTTCTTTTCGCGAGCCTGATCGGCGGTGAGAGTTTCTTTGGTCTTAATCCAGCTTTCCACGTTTTCTTTACCGTTGAAGCGGGCAATATCTCCCGACAGCACCAGCAACCGGCGAACTGCGTCCGAGGGCTGTGCCCCCACACCGAGCCAGTACTGCACCCGATCCGACTTTACCTCGATGAAAGACGGTTCTTCGTTGGGGTTGTACTGTCCAACCTCTTCGATTACGCGACCGTCGCGCTTTTTGCGGCTGTCTACCACTACAATCCGGTACACCGGGTAGTGAATCTTACCAATACGCTTTAAACGAATACGAACTGCCACTTTTGTGGTTTCTCCTGTTCTATTGACTGCTGAGCGCCCGCCCTAGCCGGTGGGATACGGCCTGGATCAAGCTCTCGAGACAAGGCCGCCACACAGAGAGGGGGTGTCTTGGCCCGGTACAAGTAGCTATTCTGCCAGAATTTGATGCTGGGTTTCCACTTGGAGAGCCAGCTATAAGGCATCTTTGAGCAGTTTCACACCTGTTTTAACCCCAGAGGCAGAAAATCTTGGGGCAAAACCGGGAGATTTTATTTTTCGCGCGCCTCGTCCTCGCGGCAACCGTGTCTCTTATCGAAAAGAGCAGAGGAACTGTTCCACGGCAGCCCGGGCAGTAACCGGATCTAAATCACGGGCACTTGCCACAAAGGCACCTCGCAAATGTTCGGGATCTTCCCGGTTGCGGGAAGTCTCATAGGTACGAACCTGCCCCCCGGCTACCCGCACGAGATGGATGCCGGCTGCCACATCCCAGGGACGCATCGCAGTCCCAAAAGCGACCGCGGTATGTCCGGCAGCTACCTGCGCCAGATCCAAAGCTCCGGCACCGGGTGAATGAACGGTAGCGTAGGCTTCAGCCAACTGTCCGGCCAATTTCCAGGATTTTTCTACTCGCTGGGGGTCTTTATCTCGGAAAGGGAAATATCCGGTAATAATGCCTTCGTTTTCAGCGTGGGCATTATCGGCGTGCATCTCGGTTGCACGTTCTCTTTCATACAGAGTTGCTTTCTGGGCATCCGCAATAAAAAGTTCGCGAGTATAGGGCACATAAATCACCCCGGCCACCGCTTTTCCGTCTAGTTCTACCCCGATAGAGGTGTTGAAATAGGCAACTCCGGAGGCGAAGTTGGCGGTGCCATCGATGGGATCCACGATCCAGCGTACTCGTTTTCCCAGGTCTTTTACTAGCTCTTGGGCTTCTGCCAGTTCCCCCGCTCCCGGGGCGTCCTCGCGTTGTTCGGGACTAGCCTGCTCCCACGCGAATTCGTCGACTAAAATCGGCTCGGTCCCCTGGCGCCGTTCCCCTTGCCAGCTGGCGCGCTGTACTTGTTCTAAGGTTAACTTCCCGGCCGCAGCCACTTTTTCTTTCTCGAGGATGTGTTCCCCGGTTTCCTCCCCCAAGATCCGGGAGGCAGGAACCGCGCTGCCTAGCAGGTACTGCAACCTAGCTTCTACATAGCGGTCATGAATAGTTACGGGATCATGAATTCCCGCTTTTAGGAACACTTCTAGAGGGGCGCGAAATACTTTACGCAGGTAGACCCCTACCTGTTGCGCGGCCTCCCCCGCGATTATCATTAGCGCGTGATCAAGGCTCATTCCCGAAGTGCTCATACCTTCCATTATTACCCTCTTCAAACAATTAGCCCTAGAAAAGCTCAGCATTGGTAGCAAACTCTTGCCCGAGTAACGCCACCTTTTCGGGTTTACTTGCCCGCGCTAGGTCGCCAGAGGGAGCTGAGGAATAGCGCAGATAGTCGGCGCGGGCTCCCGGTTCAATGGCACCAATCCCCAGATAGTCACGGGCGCGCCAGGTAGCCAAATCAATAATCTCGCGAGGGGAAACCCCGCCGCATTCCCAGAGTGCCAGTTCCTGTCCCAGTTCCCCATGCGGTTGATAGCCGCCAGAATCGGTCCCCGGCAATAGCTGCACTCCCGCTTCGTAGAGCATCGCAAAATGTTCATGCCGCCCTTCCCACATTTTCTGCATAGTTGCCGCATACACCGGGTATTTCTGCCCTGCCTGCGCCGCGAACTGGTTAAACAGTTCTACCTGCAACAAGGTTGGAGTCACCGGAATCCCGCGCCGAACACATTCTTGAGCCTGGTCTTTATCAATCCCGCTGCCATGCTCGATACAGTCGATCCCGGCTTCCAGCAATCCCGCGATTGCCTTATGAGAAAACGCGTGCGCGGTTACTCGCGCTCCCCCCTCGTGAACAGCCGCGATTCCTTCTTTCAAAATCTCGGTCGGCCAAAGCGGATCTAAATCTGAATCTGCACCTTTTGAACGGTCAATCCAGTCCGCCACAATTTTTACCCAACCGTCATTTTGCGCTGCCTGTTCGGCCATAACCTGCGGTAAATCGCTCAGGTTCTCTACCTCTATCGGTAGCAGGCGCATATAGCGTTTAGGACGAGCAATATGGCGTCCACAGCGAATAATCGACGGTAAAGCGGGGTTATCCAAAATCTCGGGAGCATATTCCAAATTTCCACAATCTCTAATCGCTAGGATCCCGCAGTCCCGATCCGCCACGGCCTGCGCTAACGCCTCTTGCGGGGTAGCTATTTGCCCAACGGCTGCGAACCCAATATGACAATGCACATCGCAAAATCCGGGTAGGAAATAGTCGCCGTGAGCACGGGAATCTTCCCGAAAAGTCCCGAAAAGTCCATCCTCGGTAATCGTTAAATGACCCCGCACCCAACGGGGAGCCTGCTTAGCTTCCTCGCGGTAATAAAAATTACCGCTCAGCTGTTTCATTGTTGTCCCAACATCCGTTTCAAATCATCGGGCAAGTCATCCAAAGTCGGGGCGGCTACCGGGGCAGTGGGTTGCGAATTACCCATACCAAAGGCACTTCCGGGAGCCGGTGCTGTTTCCTCGCTTTTAGCGGTTTGCCGAGACTCCCACTGTTTTTGCTTCGCCGGGTTGCCGAACTTTCTGCGATTCTTCTTGCCAGTCTTCCGCTGCTTCTTGGTAGCGCCCCCGCGCCCTCCCGGCATCCCGGGCATCCCGGGGATACCGCCCCCATTGGACATGCGTTTCATCATTTTTGCAGCCTGGGTAAACCGCTCTACCAGCCCATTTATCTCGGTAACGGTGGTACCGGAACCGCGGGCGATCCGGGCGCGGCGCGAACCATTCAGCAGGGACAGATCATCGCGTTCTGCCGGGGTCATCGAGTTCACGATAGCTTCAATCCGGTCGATACTCTTTTCATCAAAAGCATCCAACTGGTCGCGGAACTGATTCATGCCGGGCAGCATTCCCATCAGTTTCTTCATCGACCCCATCTTGCG
>CAMYAU010000142.1 GCA_947253735.1 uncultured Varibaculum sp.
CGGAACCCGGCGGATCTCAGACTTTCCGTTTTCGCTCACTTGTCCGCCTCCTTGTGTTCAGCAGAGGAATGCTCCTTGCCAACCGGTTCTTTTCCGGCCTGATTAGCGGCTACACCCGAAGGCGTTTCCCCAGACTGGGTAGCCTCAGAATTATCAAACTGCTGCGGGTCAGGAGCTTCCATGCCTTTTTCCTCGGCCACTTTCAGTCCCCACAAGCTGGCGGGACCAGCAGCCACTCCCTGGTTGGCGGTCTCGGGGTTAGGGAATCCCGCTAAAATCCGGCTAGCCTCTTTAAAAGTAGGAGCTACCTCGGATCCCCGTGTAGGATGCACCGGTTTGCCAGCCTTGATATCACGCACCAACTGCACCGCAGATTCGGGAGTCTGATTATCAAAGAACTCCCAGTTAACCATGACTACCGGCGCGTAGTCGCAGCCCGCATTACATTCCAAAGCTTCGAGCGTAATCTTGCCATCTGCGGTAGTTTCATCATTTCCCACCTCGAGTTCTTTTTCGAGGGTTTCCATGATGTTATCCCCGCCGAGGACCGCGCAGAGAGCGTTAGTACAAACCCCTACGGTATATTCGCCGTTAGGATGACGTTTGAACTGAGTATAGAAAGTCGCAACCGCACTAACCTCTGCACGCTGACAGTTAAGAATATCGGCGATTAGTCCAATGCCGTTGGCAGTAACGTACCCATCGATGCTCTGTACCAGGTGAAGCAGCGGAATCATAGCGCTGCGTTCGTGACCCTGCGGGTAGCGAGCAATGATTTCCGCTGCATCTTCGCGGAACTTTTGCTCGACCTCAAAATCGTAAAAACTCATTAGCGATCGACACCTCCCAGAACGGGATCCACACTGGCCAGCGCTACGATCAAATCGGAGATCGTACCGCCCTGAGCCATCAGGGATAAGGATTGCAGGTTAGCGAAGCTGGGGTCACGGAAATGCGCCCGATAGGGTCGAGTCCCACCGTCGGAGACCACGTGCACCCCCATAACGCCTTTAGCATGTTCCACCAGTTGCGTAGCCTGACCAACCGGTGCCCTAAAGCCCTCGGTTACCAACTTGAAATGCTGAATCAAAGACTCCATGGAGTTACCCATAATCTCTTTGATGTGCTCAGGGGAATTCCCCTGACCATCGGTACCTACGCTCAGCTGTGCCGGCCACTTAATTTGCGGATCGGAAATCATGACGGGATCACCTTCGGTTTCATCAAGGCGATCCAGCACCTGGTAGATAATCTTGAAAGACTCGTAGCATTCATTGAACCGAACCACCGTGCGGTTGTAAGCATCGGACTGGTCAGCTACGGGAACGTCGAACTCGAAGTTTTCGTATCCGCAGTAGGGCTGCATCTTGCGCATATCCAAGGGATATCCACCAGCGCGAACCGAGGGACCGGTTAGCGACATTGCCATAATGGCGGACATGGGCATCACTGCCGCATCGCAGAAACGAGCCTTAAAAATCGGGTTCTGCAAGGTCAGATCTTGCAGCTCGTTTATATCCCGGCGCGTCTTCGGCAGCAGGTCGCGAATATAGTCAGTACACCCGGGAGGTAAATCCTGCGCTACCCCGCCGGGACGGATGTAGGCGTGGTTCATGCGCAAACCGGTGATCTGCTCGAAGATCCGCAGGATTTCTTCGCGGCCCCTAAACCCGATGGTCATCATGGTGGTGGCACCCAACTCGTTACCACCGGTAGCGATTGCCACTATATGCGAGGCTATCCGGTTGAGCTCCATCATTAGGACACGGATTAGGTTTGCCCGCTCCGGGATTTCAGCGGTTTTCTTGAGTACCTTCTCTACAGCCAGGCAGTAGGCAACCTCTTGGAAGAAAGGAGCTACATAGTCCATCCGAGTACAGTAGGTAACACCCTGTGTCCAGGTACGATACTCCATATTCTTTTCGATTCCGGTATGCAAGTAACCGGTACCAACCCGCAAATCCCGGACATATTCTCCGTCGAGTTCCGCAATTAGGCGCAACACCCCGTGCGTTGAGGGGTGAACCGGACCGATATTCATCACTATTCGCTCATTGGCAAGTTTTTCGACTTCGGAAGCCATTTCTTCCCAGTCCCCGCCATGCAAATCATATTGCGGGGTGTCCTCGGTAATAAGATTGTCGAGGGCGGGACCGGCAGCTCGAATCAGCGGGCTATTTTTCTCGTCAGTGTATTTCATTTAGCTGTATGACCTCCGCGAATCGGCGGGCGGGACTGTAGCGCCCTTAAATTGCACCGGAATACCACCTAGCGGATAGTCTTTCCGCTGCGGGTGTCCTACCCAGTCATCGGGTAGAGCAGTTCTGGTCAGACCGGGATGACCGGTAAAGATAATGCCCATCAAATCCCAGGTTTCCCGCTCCCACCAGTCATTTCCTGGGTAGGTTGCCACCACCGACGGAATCCGGGGATCGGACTCTGGACAGGTCACTTCTAAGCGCAACTGGCGATTGTGGGTTGCCGAAAAGAGCATATAGACAGCGTGCAATTCCCGCCCGGTATCATGCGGATAATGTACGCCATTAACGCCGAAACAGATTTCAAAACGTAGGTCTTGATCGTCGCGGAGCCACCTGGCCACCTGAGGTAGGTGCTCACGGGCAATGAAAATAGTTAATTCGTCGTTATCGACTACGACCCGTTCGATTACCTGTGCGATTTCCAGGTCTGACTGGGTAATCAATTCTTCCAAGATGTCGACGACTTCGTCATACCAGGAACCGTAAGGGCGTCCGCTTTCAGCAGGCATCTGCCGCTCGATCTGGATTTCAGTAAAACCAGTGGTATCACCATCATCGTGGACTCCGAACAAACCGTGACGGGTACCCATGTCGGAGCCAGCCGTAAAACCACGCGGGGCGGTTACCTCGACTGCTACCGGCCCGTCCTCGATATCGGAATGGAGGACTACTGTTTTATCATCTTCACTCACGCCAACAGTCCTTTCATCTGGGAGGTAGGAGTCGCTTCTAAAGCCGCTTTCTCAGCTTTGCGAGCGATTTCTAAGCGCTGTTTTTGAGTAAGAGGCGTGCGGTAATGGATCTGATCCCACAGCACCATAATCGCGTGAATCAGAGCCTCTGGCCGTGGGGGGCATCCAGGCAGATACACATCCACCGGAACCACGTGGTCACAACCTTGAACCACCGCATAGTTATTGAATATTCCGCCGGAGGACGCACACGCCCCCATGGAAATTACCCACTTGGGGTCGGGCATAGAGTCGTAGGCGTTACGAATTATCGGCGCCATCTTCCAGGAAACCCGCCCAGAGACGATCATTAAGTCTGCGTGCCGCGGAGAGGCCCGGAAAACTTCCATCCCAAAGCGCGCGATATCAAAACGCGGGGTGCCGGTGGCCATCATTTCGATCGCGCAGCAGGCCAGGCCCATAGTGACCGGCCAGACACTAGCTTTACGGTTAAGCCCCATAAACTTGTCTAGGCTGGTGAGGGCGACTCCTGCCGGCAGCTCATTATCAAAAGACATGCTGTACCTC
>CAMYAU010000143.1 GCA_947253735.1 uncultured Varibaculum sp.
ACTAGAATCCCGGTAACCAGGGATAGAGCCACCGGGAAAATCCCGATTACTTCCAAGGTTTGCGACAGAGAACCAATCATACCGGTGCCATAGACCAGGGCGATTGAACCCAACCACCCAATCACAGTGCCGATCACCGCCGAAACTATCCCTACCAGCAGACATTCTAGGAAAGCCGCGCGGCGTACCTGCGAAACGGTAGCGCCCACGCAACGTAGCAGGGCGGTTTCTCGCCGCCTCCTAGCTAGCACCACCTGGAAAGTAACTGAAACAATCCCGATACAAACTAGCACCGCTAGTAGCGGGAAAAATAAGGCGACCGCCTGTAAGGCGATTTGTTCTGCCTTGCCGGCAGTGGTTTCGCTTTGTTTTTGGGTTACGGTAACTACCGCTAAATCTTGGCTGAGCAGCTGTTTGTTATTTAGATATTGCCCTAGTTTTCGGGCGAGTGTCGACGGATCCTGCTGAGTATGCACCAAAATCTGGCTAACTCCCGTCCCGGTGGCTTTCGCTAAACGTTTACCCAGTTCAGGGGAGAGGTACACGTCGGGAACCTGACCGATATACATGGAGGCATCCCGGCGTACAATCCCGCTGACCGTAGCTTTTTGGGTGGTGGGTTTCGCGTCCTCGTTATCGTAAAGGGGAGGAACTTGAATTTCGATAGTGTCCCCTATCCCGACTCCAGTTTTTTCCAGATAAGAGTCAGCCAGGGCGATCTGATTTTTTCCGGTAGGTGCTTTACCTTCACTAAGGGGAGGACGGTAGAACTGGGGCGAAAACAGTCCTATCCCTTGCATCTGTATGAATTTCTTCCCGATGGTAGCACCGACCCGGGTCTGATAAACCGGCTGTAATTCCAGGTCGGTGCCATTTGCTTGGCGAATCCCGGCACGGTCAGCGATGATTCCCGCTAGCGGATCCGCTTTGAACTTTTCAACAGCGACGGTCCCGTTTACGGCGGCCCGCGAATCTTCGTCAAATTCCCCGTAGGTGACTACTACCTGGGTGTTCTTCATCAATTGGGTTTCGCCGGCCCCCATGGTCCAGGCCATGACGGAGCCAAAAGAGCTGGCGAGGCAAATAAAAATGCAACAGATGATAATAGCGCAGGCAGTAGCAATATATTGCCGGGCGTGGGCTTTCAGATTGGCTTTAGTTAGGAATCGCATTTAGATCACTTGGGAAAGTTGTTGACGAGTGGGGTGAGAAAGTTCTTGGGTGATTTTGCCGTCTTTGACGATCAACACTCGGTCGGCAACCGCAGCGGCATCGGGGTCGTGAGTAACCATCACTACTGATTGCCCCAGTTCACTGGCAGCATTGCGTAATAGTTTCAGCACTTCCTTTGAGGAGGCCGAATCTAGGTTTCCCGTGGGCTCGTCGGCCACTAGCAGGGCAGGTTTAGTGATCAGGGCGCGGGCGACCGCCACGCGTTGTTGCTGTCCGCCAGAAAGCTCGGAAGGTTTATGGGTGAGGCGATCTTTCAGAGCTAAGATTTCAATAATCTGGTTTTCCCAGTTGGGAGAGGTTTTTTTGCCCGCTAGCAGTTGGGGGAGCCGGATATTTTCCAGGGCAGTGAGGGTGGGCATCAGATTGAAGGATTGGAAAACGAACCCGATATGGTCACGGCGGAACTGAGTGAGGGTTTTGTCGTTCATTTTGGCGAGGTCTTTGCCGGCGACCGTCACTGTTCCCTGGGTGACACTGTCTAGGCCGGCAAGGCAATGCAAAAGCGTGGATTTACCAGATCCGGAGGGGCCTACAATCGCGGTAAACTGCCCGAAAAAGATTTGTAGATCAATACCGTCGAGGGCACGTACCTCAGTTTCACCTTGTCGATAGATTTTATAAACATTATTGAGGCTTACTACTGGAGAACCTTGCGCGGCGCTGGATCTACTAGGAGCAACGCTAGTGTGCGGCTGTGGCACCGCGGTGCTGGGTTTTTCAGACAAAGCCGAGGTGTCTGCACGGCGGTGCTGCAGCTGAGCGGGGGCCGTTTGGGGCTGAGCTATTGGGGTTGCTGGTAGTTGCGTAGCTGCCGCGGGTGCTGCTGGCTCCGGCTGCGGCATCTGGGTGGGAGCATTTGGCAGTGGGGAGGCTAGCGCTGGTTGCGGGTTAGCTGCCGCTGGTAGTGGCTGCACACTTGGTTGCGGTTGGGGGAAAACCGAGCTTGCTGATTGGGAGACAGCTGCTTGCGTGGCAAGGGGACCCTCGTGAGGTACGGGGAAATCCGGCTGCGGTGCCCGGTGAGGTTCTGGTTGAGGTTGGGGACTAATCACTGGCATTGCCGGAGGGGGACTGGCGGGAGCAGGCGGCGTGGCGTGGCGCGGCTTTTGGTAGCGATGGAACCCCTCGGGAATTCCGGGCTGATAGGGCTGGTTATTATTCACCGGTTTACCTTTCGTTTTCTGGCAAAAAATTTGTTGCGATTTCGCTAGAGATTTCAGAAGTTTTTGAAGTTTCTGTAGATAGAGCAGCCGGGTGGTAGTGCCGTACCTGTTGCTTAGATTTTAACTGCTGGCGCTCAAAATGCGGGATTATCTCGGTATTTTGCACTCGGGTGAGCGTCATAAACACTAGGGCTTGCAGACCCAAAACCCCGATTATCATCCAGGTGAGAGGGGCTATTGCCGAAGTGACTATTTCCCAAATGTTTATCGGAGGCGAAACGGTTGTAGAGCTGGCCGTGATAAACAGGAGTAATGTGAATAGCAAGAATCCAAACGCGTAAACGATGATGATTTCCCACATCCGCTGCCTCCAGATAACTGCGGGTGGGCACCCCAGTTTGAGCAGCAGATTGGTTTGTTCTTGTTCGCGGCGATTGGAGGCCATCACCGTGGTAGCTAGGGAGAAAGCAGTAGTGACTGCGACTATGGCCGCAGTTAACAGCCACCCGGTTTTTACGTCCTGCTGCACTAAGCGCATCAATAAGTAATGCAGATGCAAAGTTTCCTGATATTCACCATCTGTGCCGGGAGAGGCGGTTTCAAGTCGCAAGGAATCGGTGTAGCTATCGGCTACCGCCAGGAAGAATAGCGACAACAGGTAGGTGGCGGCCAGAGAAAGCACCGGTGCCAACGCTGTCCAAATTCGGGAGGCATGCGCGCGGATCGCGCGGGCAGCCAAAAGCACTGCGGGGTAGCGACTAAAAGTTAAAGGCCAACAAATCAAGGTCAGCACTTTGGCAGGCAGCCAAAACACCAGTACCCAAAGGAAAGCCAACATCATGATGGGCGCCAAGACGATTGCCGATAATCCGGCGATCACCATTCCAACTAGCAGAATCGGAATTGCCAGCATGATTAACCAGAAAATAGCGGTGTTACGGGTAGAACCTTTAAACCAGGAGGAAATAAAAGAAACATTGCAGCGGCGGCGGGTTTCCGCGGGAATTCCCCGCTGTTGACGCAGCAGCAGAGTGATTTTCCAGATCGGGATCAGCAAGAGTACAACCAGGGACAGCAGCAGAA
>CAMYAU010000144.1 GCA_947253735.1 uncultured Varibaculum sp.
CACGAGGGTGGAGATACCAAACCTGGCACTGAGCCAGGAACTAACCCCACCCCCGGTACTCCCACACCAGGACAAGGGGGAGACGGTACAGATAGCAAACCTGGCACCCAGCCAGGAACCACCCCTGCCCCAAACCCAGGGAAAACCACCCCGGGCACTGAAAAGCCAGGGCCGGGGAATAAGGGCGGGAACTCGCAGCCAGGAACTAACCCCACCCCCGGTACTCAAAAACCGGGACAGGGAAACCAGGGTGGAGATTCTCAGCCGGGAACCAACCCCAGCCCGGGCCCGGCAGTAACTCCGTATCCGCGTACCCCGACCCACGGAGATAAAGGTGGCACCTCCCACCCGGGAACTACTCCTGCTCCCAGAGCGGGAGACGCAGCAGTTGCTCCCATGCAAAGTCATACGGCGCCCTCGCGTACGCAACTGCATTCTGCAGCCGGGTCACTAACAGGTAACAGAGCTACCGCTTCTGGAGCTGCACCGCTCCTACCACAGCTGCCAAATGATATCCTTCCCAGCCTCTCCCAGCTGCAGTCACTAGACAATCTCGGCGCTGACAACCCACCGGCAACCAACCCTGAACTTGACTCTCCTTCCCAGCAGGGGACAGGGGATAGCCAAGGAAGCAACAGCGCTCTTAAGTTCCAGGCGGCAAATTCTTCTACCGATGTGGCCTCCAGACAGTGGATTCGCTCTTCCTCCATGGCAGTATTTGCTGGAGGCACGGCGATTGCCGGCTTCACAGGGGTCGGATTACTGGTTTTCTCGCGCCTAAATCCGTAAATGAAAAAGTCTTTTTCCAGCCGTTGGCGAGACTATCGTTTAAAACGCGAAAAAGACCAACCTCTAGACCAGGCTATTTACATGGCGATGGCTACTGGCCGTCTAGAACCGCTACTTCGAGCGTTAGCAATTTACCCGGTATATAGCAACGGACAAATCCTTTCCCGGGGTGATTCCCAGTTTTTAGCCGCCTACTCAACCAGCCTACGAACGCCAGTATCCTCTAATGCCTCCCGCGCACTCTTACCTGAGCATCTTGACATAACAAGCGAAAATACCGAGCCGCTAGGAGCTATTCTCAATCCGGGCGGACAATTCGAAATCACTGTGGAAGCTCACAATCTCCCCCGCCTTCGCCTGCTGGTAGCAGGGACCCCCACCGTGGACGCCCTCACCCCCATCGCCTCCGAAACTCTAGAAGTAGCCCCAGCCTCCAACGAGCACGCCCAATTACTGCTTGCTTTACCAGATCTACCTTTGCCTGCCGGGCAAACCTTACGCACCTTGACCGCTAATTTTCACGGTTTTAACCCCGGAAGCTGGCCAGTTGTTTTCCTAGTTGACACTGCCGGAGTTCCCCAGAAAGTACCGCCCGTTCTTCGAGAAGCGATCGAGCGGGAGCTTACGCAGGCGATCCTAGTAGATCCGTCTGTGCCTGATTGGCGCCGTGACCTATTTTGGGGTTACCGCGACTTACTGATCTGAACGAAGCCGAATAGCTGATAACACTTCACCCACGTTTTACCTTCCTGCCCACTACCTAGGCTTAATCTGGCTGATCGCGGCCAAGAATTGATCATTCTCTTCCCGGCTAGCGATAGTGACCCGTACCCCCTCAGGAAACTTACGCGTTTGTAACCCCTGAGAAAGAGCTGCTTTATGGATTTCCGCGCCTACCGGACCACCAAACCAGATAAAGTTCCCCCCTGCTTGTGGGATTATCCAACCAAGGTCACGCAACTTATCCACTACTCGCGCTCGCTCCTGACAGATTTGAGAGACCTGCCGCTGCATCTGGGCCTCATCTGCTAGCGCCGCCAGCGCGCAGGCTTCGGCCACTGCCGATAGCCCAAAGGGGGTGGCTACTTTACGGATCGCCGCCCCCACCTGCGGGCTGGTCAAACCATATCCGCAGCGTAAACCGGCCAATCCGTATGCTTTAGAGAAAGTACGCAGCACTAGAAGGTTGGGGAAGTCCGCGAGCAAAGTGGCTCCATCAACGTGATCTAAGGAAGTATCGAACTCAAAATAGGCTTCATCTAGAATCGCCAGAACCTGGGCCGGTAAAGCGGATAAAAAGTCGCGAACTTCGGTTTGCGTTATAGAAGTCCCGGTCGGATTGTTCGGGCTGCAGACAATAACCGCAGCGGTATTTTCGTCAACCGCGGCCAATATTTGGGCCAGGTCATGTTGTGCGGAGGGGGTTAACGGAATCTGTCGCGAGGATGCGCCGGTAATCCCTACGAGAATCGGGTAGGCTTCGAACGAACGCCAGGCATAGACCACGTTATTGCCCGGCTGCGCCACGGCGCTCAAGGCATTTGCCAAAACCTGGATGGAACCGGGACCTACCACCACCTGTTCAGGGTCTATCCGATAATGCTCTGACAATTTCGCCACCAGGTCAGCGCCAATTGCGCTGGGATAACGGTTAATTTTCGCGAGGGCTTGTTCACCTGCTTTCATTACTGTTGAGGAGGGAGGGAAGGGGAGTTCGTTACTGGAGAGTTTAACTATTTTCCCGGCATCACCTTTTCCGGCAACATAGGTGGGTAGATTAGAGAGGGCTTCCCGCAATCGAACTTCGCTCATAACTTAAGTTTGCTCCTTTTAACTTCACCGTGCCTGTTGGTTTCAAATCTTTTGCCGCCCCCATACCCCAAACTACCGGGTTTAGGCTCTTACTACCGCCGCTAACGCCCGCTTGGTGAAACCTCTTTTTCTCGCATCGTGCCATAATAGAACGTATGCAAACCCTCTTTGATAACTGTTTTGATTTTGCCAGCACCGATATTGCTCTAGGACCCCTTGATGGGCGTTACCGCTCTCAGGTCCAGGCGTTAACCAACTACCTTTCTGAACCAGCTTTAAACCGTGCCCGATTGTTAATAGAGGTGGAGTGGCTAATTTTCTTAGCGGAAAACCGAGTTTTGCAAGGGGTTGCTCCTTTTACCGGGGAGGAAAAGCAATATCTGCGTTCTCTGGTTAAAAATTTCGGGCAAGCAGAAGTGGCAGAGCTCAAAGAGATTGAAGCTGAAACCAAACATGATGTGAAAGCGGTGGAATACTTCTTACAGACCCGCTTGCAACGTGCTGGGCAGGTTCTTGAACAAACTTCACTACCCGATTACCTGGCTGCCGTTCACATATTTTGCACTTCTGAAGACATTAACAATTTGTCTTACGGGATTTGCATTCAGGCTGCGGTGAAAAATGTTTGGTTACCGCAAATAAAACAGCTAGTCGCACAGCTCGATGAGCTAGCTAACCAGGCTGCTGCGGTCCCGATGCTGGCGCACACTCACGGTCAACCTGCTACCCCCGTAACTTTAGGCAAAGAAATGGCAGTATTCGCCTACCGGCTTCGCCGCCAAATTTCCCGGATTGAAAAAACAGATTACCTGGGCAAAATCAATGGCG
>CAMYAU010000145.1 GCA_947253735.1 uncultured Varibaculum sp.
TAAAACTGCCAATCGAGTGGCAGTTCCCGATTTCAAAGTGGCAGTTTTGGGCTAAGAACCGCCCGAAAACCACCCCAAAAACCTAGAAATCCGGTTTTTAAAGCCTCCCCAGGACGGATCCGAAGAAATTTCGTTGGCTTCTTCCAGGGATTAAACAAAAGTGGCAGTTTTGGCAGTTTTGGCGAAAATCCGCCAAAGAGCCGTGCCAGTGTACTCCCGCAAACCCCCGAAAAGCCTTTTGACGCATTACCAATAGTGAGAGCCGATAAACCAAAACTTAAGGACATAGCAGTGAAAGACTTTTCCGAATCAAAACTTTTTAAATCAGCGCTAGTGTTAGGGGTGCTTCCTTTAGTGTTAGCCGGGTGCGCCTCTAGTCATGAAGCATCAGATGTTAAATCTCCGGCCCCTGAAACTACTACCAACCAAATCGAAGAACCATCCACGGGGGGTGCTGGGCAAGAACCCTCCCGAGATCCTTCCTCGACTAGCGCTAGTGCCAAGCCCGGCAAGGAAGATCCGGATACTTCTTCTAGGACGCAACGTCACAAGGACGCTTCCACCCCCTCTCGGGCAGGGCTCGCGCCAAAAGTTGAGCAAGCCGTAGCCAACCCCTTCGCTCCCTTTGCGAAAGAAAAAGCAATCCAAGCCATCCCGGCTAAGCAAGAAGAAAAACCTGAAGCAAAGCCGGACGCAAAACCTGACGCACCGGTTGTGGATGTGCCGAGCCAAACTGTGCCTGTGGTAAAGCCAAAGCCTAAACCGCAACCGAATCCGCCTGCGCCGAATCCTCCGGCCCCGCAACCTAATCCTCCTACTCCTGCGCCGAACCCCACTCCGAATCCGCCCGCACCGCAGCCTAAGCCTGCTGAGCCGGTAGATAACTACGTCTATAAGGAGAAGGCATTCCCAGGCGTTAAGGCTGCGATTGAAGGCGCTAAAGAGGTAGGAGCAAACCGCAACTTCGATTCACTCAAGAACTTTGAGAAGGCGACCCCGAATCTTACCGACTATGGGCAGTTCTCTTGGCTTAACAATTCTGCGTTGGGGGAGGGCAAGTCTGTTAAGGTGTTCTCGCTATTCCCGGCCCATCGCCTAGCGTTTAGGGAAGCGACCTTTACTCCTAAGGAGATTGCCCAATTTCAGTTAATGGCCACCCGCGCGGTAGAAGTATCCGACCTGGCCACCTTGAAGGAAAAGATTACCGGCCTTGGCGGGGAAGAAAATGATTACTTCCTTTGGGCTAGAGGAGACGAAAAACGCTTAGAGACGGTAGCAAAGCTGGTTAACCAGTTCGATATTCCACTGACTAAAGAACAAAAGAATATCTTGCTGGGCAAGGACGGCCCTGCTCCTCAGACTGAGCCCGAACCTTCCCCAAGCAAGAAACCGGTTCCGAGTCCTGCACCTGCTCCAGGATCGGCAGACAAGGTGGGGGATCGCGGACCGGGAATGGCCTGATGGCACGTAAGGTAACCAGGACCAGGCTTAAGAGCGCTGCTGGCGACTGTAGTTACTCGGGTATGATCTTCCGCTCGCACCTGGAGGCGAAGTGGGCGCTTATATTCGATATTTTGGGGTGGGATACCGACTATGAGCCGGGCACGTACCGGATAACGCCCACGATGGCGTATGTGCCGGACTTTTATGTGCATCCGCTACGGATGTGGGCAGAGGTTAAAGGCCCTCCGTTTTTGTCTCGGGAATCCATCGCTAAAATCTGTGCTTCGGTAGCCGGGAATAACCGCTTGCCGATCAGGAGCGAGCCTTTCACTAAGTCTGAGGGGATTTTGGTACTAGGCGATATTACCCCGGTAAGCCCTGGCGAACTTCCGGTAGTAAGCCTCATACGGGATCTGGGGGGTAAAAAGGCTGGGGTCGTGGATGCTTCTTTTGACTTATCAGGTCGCCTGGTAACTCACGGAGAAGTTTGGCATACCTTCGATGGGTCTGGCCGGGTAGCTACCCGCAGGCCGCCAATAAGTCTTGCTGATCGTATTTGTAATCCTCCAAAACGGCGCGGGGATTGCCACAGGGCCGTAAGTTTCGCTTATAAGGCAGCAAGCTCTCTTACTTTCGATAGCGCCGGATACGCGATAGTGCCCCCTGAAGTAAATGCCCTTACTGCCTCTAGATGGGCAGGTAGGCCGGTTGCGTCTAGGCGTTGAGGCCTCGCGCCCTACATAGGTGGCGTTGGTCAAAAACGAAAGTAGGGGCAATCAGTGGCGTTTAAGAAAATTGAAAAACTTACGCTTGAGGAAGTTCAAGAGCGTGAAGAGCGTTGGATTTTTGAGTGCGAGGCAGGGCATAGGGTAGCTATGCAGGTGCGCAGGGCTGAAAAAGGCAACTGTCCGCTGTGTCGTATTGGACTGAAAAAGGGCGAGAATGACTTTCCGACTTTGTATCCCCATATTGCCGGGGACTTGGTGAAAACGGGGATCCCTTCTTTTGAGCCGAAGAACCCTGCCAATATGAGGCCGAGTCAGGCTCATTTTTTGCGGTTTAGGTGCCCGAATCCGTCTTGTCGCAAAATCTATCGAGCGAGGCTAAAAGATGAGGTTAAAAGGCATGAATGTCCTGATTGTGGCCAGGTTCCGATAGTGATCCTAGAGCCAGGAGATATTGATAAGGCGTTAAGGATGCTTCCTGAAGCGGTATCTAACCAGATAATATTTTTCGATACCGGAACGATGGTGATGTGCGGGGCGGAAAGCGAAAGCCAAGATATTTACTTAGTGCTGCGTGGCAAGCGTTCTCTTGGTCCAAAATGTGCAGTCGCCTTGGATCGGCAAACCCTGTATCAACTGTCTTTAGAGGGGAAAAGGGTTGCTATTTGCGCCTGGAATGGGAAGGTCTATGTGGGCGATAAGCTCTATAAGGCGGCTATTCGCGAGATACCCGAGTACCCCTCGTTCTTTTTCGCTAAGTCCAAGGGGTATCGGCCCCCTACAGTAGACCCGGCAGCTTTTGCGTTTTGGGGGTCCCTTGCTGGCGCGGTGAATGCGGACTCTATTGGCCTGGCAGGGGATAAGAAGGGTAACGCGGTGGTGGCCGCGCTGGTAGATGAGCGGGCGGTTGCGGTAGGCAGGCTCAGTCCGCGAGGCTAAGGCGCTCGGAGCGCGTTAAGCCGCCTGCTATCTGGAATACGGGGTTACGGTTTTCTTCCTCATCTAGTGCCCATTTTAGGCATTGGGTGCGTACTGGGCAGCGACCACATACCCTTTTGCATATTTTGCGATACCTGGTGGCGTTGGTGCCTTTCCCCCATGCTGATTTGTCGAAAGCAAAAGATAGTCCTAAGCA
Source organism: uncultured Varibaculum sp. (assembly GCA_947253735.1). Taxonomy (GTDB): domain Bacteria; phylum Actinomycetota; class Actinomycetes; order Actinomycetales; family Actinomycetaceae; genus Varibaculum. Next base: position 3,304 of record CAMYAU010000145.1, read on the forward strand.
GGAGGCGAATTCCATCCAGGGCTGGCGAACGCCTCGGTAGTATTTAAGTTCTTTTTCGTTCATGTTTCCCCTTGT
>CAMYAU010000146.1 GCA_947253735.1 uncultured Varibaculum sp.
CAAAACTATGTGCTAGTTCCTCCCATGGTGAAGGGATATTCGCTGCCTCCTACCCAGACCATAAAGCTAGATGGTAATGACAAGGACATAGTTTTTCGTTACCAGAAGGCTCCTGCCGAGCTGTCGGGCTCTTACGCCCGTCTGAATTTGACCGGAAAAATAAACCAGCCAGGCTGGCCCGAGTCCAACGAGCTAGAAGAGCAGTTCGGCAATAATATGCGTACTGACATCACCTACGGTGGGGATGCTGGCACCTCGATAGTTAAAAATGGGACCATCCGGATAACTTATGATCCCACCCGGGTAGAAGTTGCGGATTGGGATAATACTTCCAGCCAATACTTCCGATCAGTAAAGATAGTTGCCCCAGGAGTCCTAGAAGTTAAGCTGAGGCCGAATTACGATAGCTCCATACGAACAAGTATTCCTATCTACTGGCGTATAAAGAAGCGGATTACCGCCTCGGATGCAGTGTTCCCGGTTAAGGCCGAATTGCTTGATACCGCCTCGGATGGGAAGCAGTATGTGTTGACCCCGCACCCGGCTTCTAAACCGGGACCGGTGAACCTTAAAGGTTACTATCCGCTGCCTACCTTCAAGAAAGATACAGTCGGATGCGAACTTGCTGTATGCAGGGACTACGATGATGATCCGGAAGGGGACGTCAGCACCTCTGGCAATAACGCGGTCACCTTTACTTTTGAAGTAGAGAAACTGCTGCGGAACGTGCGGGGTTACACCATCACTGACCAGTTGCCGCTATATACGAAGACAGATGGTACCCAAGCGCGTGCCCAGTTCGTAGCTTCTGAAAACCCGGGGTGGAAGCTAGGTGACGATCAGGTCACCCTCACTTACACTAATACCCAAAAACGTCTGACCACGGAATACTCAGGTCTAGGGAGCTTGAAGTTGCATTTCCCGGGGGCAAAGAAACAAAAACGGATTGATAACCACGCCGATTTTACCCTCACCCCCGAAGAACAAGGTCCGAAGGAACCGCTAATTACTGGGGCGGCAAATACTTACTTTAGCTTCTATAAGCCGATGGAGACCGCACCCCCCGGCGTGCCCTTAACGAAGGTTGCTGCCGGTCCGCACTTCCGTGATGGAGTCGCGGTAATCTATGACAGCAAGCAGGATCGTAATACAGAATTCGATTGGAATGTACTTACCAGGAACACATCGGATACTCCTGTCACCCTAAATCTTAGGGACTTCGACCTTGATGACCGTTTACAATACACCGCTATTACTCCCGACCCAGTGTTTGTAGGGGGCAAACTGGAGATTATTAGTCCCACTGGTGAACCGGATACCTATCAAGTTCTTTATTCGGTTGGTATTACGGGAACTGACCGTATCGACCTGCCGGAGAATCTTACCTCCTACCAGAACGTCCAGTTGCGGTGGAGCAGCGTTAAGGCAATGCAGCCGGGACAAAGCACTATTACCAAGATTCACACCAAGCTCCGTGACCCGAATCAGAACCTCTGTAACGGACTGAAGTGCCAAGCTGACCTCAGAAATAAGGTACAGGGCGGAGAACGTATCAAAGAGGCTCATGTCAAGGTGAAGCCCGAGGGCAAAGTTCTTAAAGCTCGTAAAGTGAACACTTTTGCCAAGGCAACTATAGCCGGTAAAACCGGTACCTATACCGTGGGTGCCGAGCTGGAAACCGATTATGGTGATCCCTTGACTGCTTTCGAGCTGGTAGATGTGCTACCCAAGGGCTTGGAAGTTAACCGGGTGACGCTAACTCAAAAGTTTGCGGAGCTGCCCGGAGCGCGTTATGAGATCCTTTCCAACTTCAATGGCACCGGACGCGTAGCGGTTCGTTTCCAAGCCGACCAAGTCACGGATCCGAACCAGGTATACAGTGTGGGACAACTAGAGACCACTATTACCAATGGTGTTATCGACGGTGACATTATTAACGAAGCGTTTGTACGGGCGCAGGGAAATGTCCGTTACCTAAATGAAGTGAAGAACCCGATTGCGGGTACGGGAACGTGGTCGAAAGCGGAAAATACCACCCGAGTCGCGGTTGGGGATGAAACCTACATAACTAAGCGGATTCGGGAGCGCAAGCCCAATGCCCCCTGGATTACCGAGATTAGAACTGTCGGGGGAGCGAACTTCGATTATCAGCTGCGCTTAGGCTACGGGACGCGCCCGGAGCAAAATCCGGTGGTCTATGACTTACTGCCGGTGGCAGGTACTCCTGCCCGCAAAGGTTCCACCCTGATTAACCAGTATGATCCCAGCGGGCGAATCAGCTTCCAAATGGCTGATGGAACGGCTGCTACTGGTTGGAATACCTTCTATACCTGCGATACTGGTATCGCGACGAAATATGACCTGGATCGTGCCAACTGGCAGAGCACTCCTTGCTCGGCGGTAACGGGGTTGAAATTCACTAATACCAACCCGCAGCAGCCGCGCAGCGAAGTGCGGATCACGGTACCGATGATTGCCGGCCCCAAGGGCGCGACTCCGCTTTCCCAAGAACATTTGGGTAAGCAGGCGATAAATGATTTCTGGAGCGTGTCTAGTTCTCACGAAGGGAAACTGGAATCCAACCCGGTGATTAACACTTTGGTGCCGCCGGCGGTAAATATTGAGCTGACAAAGTACGGATACAAAGCCGAGCCCTTACAGTCAGCGCAGAAGAAACTGCTCGCAGGAGCCAAGTTTGGCCTCTATGATAAAGAGGGCGCGCTCAAAGCCACCGCTATCTCTGGCTCTAACGGCAAAGTCAGGTTTACGAATGTGAATGCCGCCCCGGGTTGGACGGTGCGAGAAATCGAGGCTCCGACCGGGTATGCAGTAAGCGATAGAGCATTTATGCTGTCCGCCACCGACTTTAGTGCGACTAATTTTGATTCTGCTACCGGCACCTACCAGATTAAAGCGCCTGATGTTACCAACATGGGCAAATGGTATCCAGTCGAGCCGATTCGTGGTACCGCCGAGTTTAAAAAGGTGGATAAGAACGGTCAACCCTTAGCGGGAATCGAGTTCACGATTACTCCGCTACCGGTGCAACAGAACGATGGCACCATGTTTGTGCCGAACTCAGCTCCGAGGACGGTGCGCTCTAACGATGACGGTGACGTAAAGTTCTATGGCATTCCTGCCGGTAAATGGCGCTTAACCGAGAATCCGGGTGATCGTCACCTGCAGCCGATTGCTCCGATTGACTTTACGATTACGACTTGTTCCACGGGATGTACTCAATTCCGTGGGTTGAATCTGACGTTCGGCTTCGGGGATCTTGGTCTGGTTTTTAACGATAAAGGCTCGGTGTCCTTGTCGAAGCTAGGCGTGCGCGGCATGGCTGATAAGAATAA
>CAMYAU010000147.1 GCA_947253735.1 uncultured Varibaculum sp.
TTAAACACCGGATATCCTTGAGAGTCCCTATCAGATTTCCCAAAGGGGATTTCCTGATGACAAAAAGCAATATCGGCTCCCGCAATCCAGGGTCGCAGTTTCTCTATCGCGGGTGTGTAGTGACTTCCATTACCCTGCTTCCAGCTGTTTTGCACTACGGGGTTATGTGCCAGCACATCTCCAGTTGCGGCCAAAGTAATCTGGATTTCCTTGGGAGGAAAGGAAGAAGAGGGTGTAGGTAGAGGAGTTTTAAGAGTGGATTTTGAAACGGAGGTAGCTTTAGGCTGATTTACCTTGCCGGCTTCATACATGGAATAGCCCATAACTCCCCCTACGGAGAGTAAGGCTACCAGTGAAATTGCCCCCAGAACCGAGAGGATGAGCCTCCAAGAAACTTTACTTTCCCGACGATGCGCAGGAGGAGGCTCAGCTTCTTTGCTCATGGGGATTTCCTTTTATCGGCGCTTAACCGAGTCTAATTAAAGTTAAGAAAAAATCCGGGGTAAAAGACCTAGAACTACCACACTAATGAACCAAATGATCGCGGTCACGATGGTAATGCGGTTGAGGTTACGCATGGCTACCCCAGAGGAGCCGGCACTAGAAGTAAGTCCCCCGCCGAACATGTCAGAGAGACCACCGCCTGAGCCTTTATGCATCAAGATAGTGAGAATCAGAAACAAGCTGGATAACACCAGCACGACTTGCGCAATAATCTCGATTACAGTGTGCACTAAATTCTTCTCCCAATAATTGTGAACTTCCCTAACTATAACGTATTGGCGGCGGGTCACAGTAGACCCGCCGCCAATACGTTAAGAATTTCACCGCCAGAGGCAGTAAATCTTTAGCTAATAATCTAGCTAGTCATCGAAACGAGCGATCTTTGAGAATTCTTCAGCCTTCAAAGAAGCTCCCCCGACCAGGGCGCCATCAACATTTGGCTTTGCCATAATCTCAGCTACGTTCGCAGATTTCACAGAGCCTCCGTAAAGAACCCGAATAGATTCGGCAACATCTGCAGAATAGAGCTCAGCTAGCTTTTCCCGAATTGCGCCGCAAACTTCCTCGGCATCCTCGGGAGTAGCAGTTTCGCCGGTACCAATGGCCCAGATCGGTTCGTAGGCTACTACAGTATTAACCGCATCATCCGCGGAAATACCTTTATAGGCACCCTCGATCTGCTTGACTACATGAGATACATGCTGACCAGCTTTGCGCACGTCGAGGCCTTCACCGCAGCAGATAATCGGGGTCATTCCGGCTTCTAGGGCGACCTCAGCTTTTTGCCCCACCAGTTCATCGCTCTCATTGTGGTATTCGCGGCGCTCAGAGTGTCCAACTACCACCCAGGAGCAACCCAACTTGGTGAGCATGGAAGCCGAGATCTCTCCGGTGTAGGCACCAGATTCATGTACGGAGACGTCCTGCGCCCCGTAGGTAATCTTCAGATTATCGGATTCCACAACGGTTTGTACCGACCGGATATCGGTGAAGGGTGGAATAACCACCACGTCATTACGGTAGTCGAAGTGGTGATCCTGGAGATCGAGTGCCAGTTCCTGAACCAAACGAGTCGCCTCGAGGTGGTTCATATTCATTTTCCAGTTGCCAGCTAGCAAAGGAGTGCGAGACATATATTAATCCTCCAACACGGCAATACCCGGCAGGGTTTTACCTTCTAGTAGTTCCAAAGAAGCTCCGCCACCGGTAGAAATATGGCTGAACTTGGTTTCATCAAATCCCAGTGTACGAACCGCAGCGGCAGAATCTCCTCCGCCGATCACGCTGAAGCAATCCGAGTCGGCCAGCGCTTGCGCTACCGCTTTGGTGCCTTCGCTAAATGCTTCAAATTCAAATACTCCCATAGGGCCATTCCAGGCTACCGTCTTAGCAGAGTTGATCTTTTCGGCAAATAGCTCGGCAGTCTTGGGGCCAATATCGAGACCCATTTGTCCGCTAGGCATTTGGTCGCAATCTACCAAGGTGGCCGGGGCATCCGCGGAAAACTCCGGGGCTACCAGGGTGTCAACCGGTAGTAAGAGATCTACCCCGCGCTCTTTGGCCTTCTCCATATAGCCCTTAACGGTTTCGATCTGATCAGTTTCTAGTAGCGAGTTACCTACTTCGTAACCTTTAGCAGCTAGGAAAGTGTAGGCCATGCCCCCTCCAATAGCCAGGAAGTCTGCCTTTTCTAGGAGGTTAGCAATAACCCCCAGCTTATCTGAGACCTTAGAGCCGCCCAGAATAACTCCGTAAGGACGTTCGGGATTATCGGTTGCCCGGCGTAGGGATTCGATTTCCTTGACTACTAAGAATCCGGCTGCGGAGGGCAGTAGTTTGGCGATGTCATAGACAGAAGCTTGCTTACGGTGTACTACCCCGAAACCATCGGAGACAAAGAACTCAGCTAGCTGCGCATATTCTTTGGCTAGGGCCTCGCGCTCCGCGTCATCCTTGGAGTTTTCCCGACCGTCGAAACGCACGTTCTCTAGTAGTAAAACCTGTCCTTCTTTAAGGACGGATGCCTTAGTCTTGGCGTCCTCGCCAACTGTATCTTTCGCTAAGACTACCTCTTGCCCCAGCAGTTCTCCCAGGCGTTTGGCCACCGGAGCTAGAGAGAACTCCGGGTTAACCTGTCCCTTCGGGCGACCGAGGTGCGCCATCACCACAACTTTCGCTTTGGCATCCACCAGAGCTTTCAGGGTGGGCAATGCGGCCTGAATACGCCCGTCATCAGTAATTTTACCGTCTTTTAACGGTACGTTAAAGTCGGAGCGTACCAGAACTTTGCGCCCGGCAATATCTCCTAAGGACTCAATATTTCTAAGAGCCATTGTTTACTTAACCTTCCTGCCCCGGTGGGCATTAAGCGAATAAATAAGACTGTGCCCGCCTGCCTGAAACAGGCAGGCGGGCACACCTTATGCATCACATAGCATTATGTTTAGAGCTTTTCCCCTACCAGCTTGGTCAGGTTGACCAGAGCGTTGGAGTAGCCCCATTCGTTGTCGTACCAAGAAACCACTTTCACCTGGCCGTCGATTACCTTGGTCAAGGCAGAATCGAAGATCGAGGTGTGCGGATCGGTCACGATATCGGTGGATACTAGTGCCTCGTCATTAGAGTAAGCCAAGATTCCCTTGAGTTCACCCTCGGCAGCTTCCTTCATTGCCGCATTGATTTCTTCGGCGGTGCAGGGCTTAGAGGGGGTGAAGGTCAGGTCGGTAATCGAGCCGGTAGGTACCGGTACCCGCAGAGCGTAGCCGTCCAGCTTGCCCTTCAATTCCGGTAGTACCAGGGAAACTGCCTTAGCAGCACCAGTGGTGGTAGGCACAATATTTAGCGC
>CAMYAU010000148.1 GCA_947253735.1 uncultured Varibaculum sp.
CGGTGGGGATATGGTTCCTTCCGAGCGTACGGTTACGGTGGCGATTGGTCACGGTAAGAAAGCCGCTCGTTATATTGACGCTTTCCTGCATGGTACCGAATACCACAAGCCCCCGGTGACTGGGGATGCCACTTATGACCGCCTCACTAACTGGTATTACGCGGACGCTCCCCACCGGGTACGCGCCAAGATCGAATCTGCGCGGCGCTCCTCTACCTTTGACGAGGTGGTGCAGGGTCTAGACCAAGAATCTGCCCTCTTTGAGGCGCGGCGCTGTATGTCTTGTGGCAACTGTTTCGGCTGCGATAACTGTTTCGGGGTTTGTCCGGATAACGCCATCAAGAAGATTAAGCCGGGCGAGTACGAGTTCAAGTATGACTACTGTAAAGGCTGCGGAATTTGCGCCGAAGAGTGTCCCTGCGGGTCTATCTTGATGATTCCGGAGGAAAACTAGCTGCTCTGCGAAGAAGATCCCTGCCCAGGTAAGACGCTCACAGCGGGTGTTTCCGGGGCAGGGATTTTCCGCGCCCCGGCGCGCCGCGCCCTCGTTTTAAAGTTTAATGCTCGATTTGCCGGGGCTAGGGTGCCGGTTGCACGGTTTATGTTGATTTTTACCTTTGGCTTCAGCCTCCGGCGCAGGTAAGCGGGTTTTATCCAGTGATTAGGCGCGCCAGCGAATAAATCGGAACCGCAATAAACAAAGTGGGCAGCAGGGCGAGGGTAAGTTGCCGCCAGCGGTAGTTTTTACCTGCCGGCACCATAAACAACACGTTTATACAGGCGACTAAGAGTCCGGAAAGAAATCCTAGCCCCACCGTCATAATCCAGATCGCCAAAGCAGGATTGCGGTAGGCGAAGGGAATCGCCAGCGCCAAATCTGAATATTGGTAGAGCACAAAGTATGTCAGCAAGCCCGCCGCGAGAATCCCGGCTAAAGAGCAGTACAGCCAGCGGATACTGGCGTATTTAGTGGGTAGTGCCAAGGTTAGGCAAGCTAATCCCATCGCCGGTAGCGCCGCCATCGCCAACAGATTCATAGTGGGGTAGGCGATGGCCAGTCCCCAGGCAGATCCTGCCGCTACCAGCGCGCATCCGGCGATAGTGCTCGCTAGCGACCAGGTAGTTAAGGGGCGATGTTTTCCTCGGGTCATTTCGGCGATAAAGGCTGCCAGTAAACACCAGGAAAGCACTAGCGGCACCCAGGTGAGATTATTGGTTAAGAACGCGGCTAGCAGGCAGCCGGTTCCTGCCAATCCCACCACTAAACCGGTACGACCTGGGCTGGGCGCCTGGGAGAGGCCGCCCCAGGTAAGGGAAACGGCGATGGTAACGCCGGCGGCGGTAAGTACCGCCAAATAGGGGTTCCAATAGAGGAAAAAGAGCATCGCTAGGGGAGGCAAGGCAGCAAGCAGCGCCACCCACCAGCTACGCGCAGCGATCGGAGAAACCGGGTTGTGGAGAGGCTTTTTAGCGGTAGTAGGCGAGCTGGGGGCGCTTTTTTGGCTGTGCTTGCCCGCCGGAACCGGAGAGTCTGATGCCGCAGACGGGTTCGCGCCGCTCGGGGTTGCCTGCGGTTTGGCTACCGAATCTTCCATATTTTCGATTCTCTCCCAGTTTTGCTCTTCGCCCAATTACTTCACTTTTATAGCTCGTGTCTTACTTACTCTACTAGGCTGTAGCTCATGATGGATTTACCTTTGGGATTAGCGAAAGAATTAATCCCCCTAGCGTGGCTACTGGGATCTTGGCGGGGCTGGGGAACCGCGTTTTTGCCTAAAGATCCGGAAACGGAAAGCGGAGAGCGCGAGGAATGCTTTATTTGGCAAGAAACTACTTTTCGCGCCACCGGGACGAGCCTGCAGCAAGCAACCCTAACTTGGCTGGCAGAGCCGGTCGCCGAAAAACCGGATATGCAAGCTGATGCGGCTACCGGGCTAAAGCAGTTACGCCGCGGCGCTTTGCTGTGGCGGGAGGATACTTCTTGGCGAGTAACCGCAGCCGCTGTAGCTGATAGTGAACAGGAAGCACGCTCACGTTGCCGCCTGACTTCTACTGGCGGCCCCTACACCGCCGAGGTTTCCTGGGAGGCGGTTTCTATGGGACCGCGGATCATGATTTCTTCTCGCCGCGCCCCTGCCCCCTTCGAGCAGCTTTCGCGCATGATGGGGCTGGTTTCTTCGGAACTGTTCTGGGCGCAAGATTCAGTTTTACCGGGTAAAGACTCTGAATCTGATTTTTCGGCGCGTCTGCTGCGCTTGCCTGCGGGGGAGGAAACCTTAAGCGCTCCCGGGGTGACTTCTTTGCCCGCCGGAGAGGATCCTAGAGAGGATTTAGATAAAGAGGAAGCCACTGCCGCGAAAGAGGAAAAAGATAGCGGTCAGACAGCAGCCGAAGAGAGCGAAGAAACTCCTGATAGCCAGCGGGAAGCAGGAGACTGGACGTGACTTTTGTAGACAACCAAGTGGCTTTGCGGGCCGGATACGGGATCGCGGAAACCGGTCTCGAGGTGCTCACCGTGTCTGGCCCGGATGCGCCCTCCTGGCTAACTACCCTATCCTCGCAGATAGTAGGGGATATGGGTGCGGGAGAGAGCCGGGAAATGCTATTTTTGGACGCTCATGGCCGAGTTAAATTCGCTGCCGGAATTGTCTGGGCGGGCGAGGTTGCCTGGCTGTTTACCCCGGAAGCCTCGGCTTTGGCGCAGTTTTTAGAATCCATGAAATTTATGTCGCGGGTAGAAGTAACCGCCCGCCTCGACCAACAGGTCTGGGGATTTTTTGCCCCCAGCCTGGCAGAGGAAGTGCTAGCCGGTTTCGGCCCTATCTGGTCTGATCCCTGGCCAGGGATTACCCCCGGCGGCACCGCCTATTCCCCGCGCTCTGGGGTGCATCCGGGGGAGGATTACCTGGCGCGCCTGGGGGTGATTCCCAGTGCGGATATTGCCAAGGTGCACGCCGAATTGCGTTGCCACTGGGAACAGGTTTCTTGGCCACTAGAAACTGCGGACGGTTACAGCCTGTCTGCCCCGGTTTTTGCTGCCGAGTCCGATTGGCGGGCGTTGCGGATAGCGGCTTGGCGCCCCTACGGAACCGATATTGATCAACGCACCCTGCCGCATGAACTCGACTGGCTGCGCACCGCTGTGCATTTAAATAAGGGATGCTACTGCGGACAGGAGACGGTAGCGCGCATCGTGAACCTGGGGCATCCTCCACGGCGGGCAGTGTTTTTGCACCTGGACGGCACGTCCTCGTTGCTGCCGCCTCCGGGAGCGGAGCTTTATGCGGGCAATCGCAAAGTCGGT
>CAMYAU010000149.1 GCA_947253735.1 uncultured Varibaculum sp.
ACACCCTCCTCGACTATTTCCCCGAAGACTTCCTGCTGGTAATCGATGAATCCCATGTGACGGTTCCCCAGATCGGTGCCATGTTCCATGGGGATATGTCCCGCAAACGCACCCTGGTGGATTACGGTTTCCGCCTGCCTTCGGCCATGGATAACCGGCCTTTGAAATGGGAAGAATTTCAGGAACGGATTGGGCAGACGGTTTACCTTTCAGCCACACCCGGACCCTATGAACTTGAACGTTCCGATGGGGTAGTGGAACAAATTATTCGCCCCACAGGCCTCGTTGACCCGAAGATCGTAGTTAAACCGACTGCAGGGCAGATCGATGACCTGATGGAAGAAATCCTGGTGCGCAGTGAAAAGAACGAGCGGGTCTTGGTTACTACCTTGACTAAGAAAATGGCTGAAGACCTCACTGAATACCTGGCGGAGCGGGGAGTATTGGTGGAATATCTACATTCTGATGTGGATACTTTGCGGCGAGTGGAGCTGCTGCGGGAACTGCGGATGGGTAAATTTAATGTGCTAGTCGGCATTAACTTGCTGCGAGAAGGCCTTGACCTACCGGAAGTGTCGCTAGTTTCGATTCTGGATGCTGATAAGGAAGGGTTTTTACGCTCGACCACCTCCTTGATTCAGACCATAGGACGTGCTGCCCGTAACGTATCCGGGGAAGTGCATATGTATGCCGACCAGGTAACCGATTCTATGCGGGCGGCGATTGAGGAAACCGAGCGGCGGCGAGAAAAGCAGCTGGCCTATAACCGGGAGCACGGGATCGATCCGCAGCCGCTGCGTAAGAAAATCGCGGACGTTACCGATATGCTGGCGCGCGAAGAAATTGATACTGAATCTTTGCTGGGAACCGGTTATCGGGGAGCAGGTAGTGGCCCAGATGCTCAGACCCGTAGGCAGACCGGCCAGGATGTGCGTGAGCGACTGGCAAATCAAAACGAATCCAGTCTGGCAGAGCTAATCGCAGAGCTTACCGCGCAAATGCAAGAGGCGGCCCGGCAGTTACAGTTCGAGGTAGCGGCGCGGCTGCGTGATGAAGTACGAGACCTAAAGAAAGAATTGCGGCAAATGCAGGAGGCCAATTGAGCGAGATTAGAAAAGATCAGGATTCCTCCACCAAAAGCGATGAGATGACTGCCAATGTCAAAAGCGTAAAAGAATCCTTAGCATCTGTGCTTAAGGAGCAAGAGCATGAAGTAGAACCGGAGGAACGACTACGGGGATTGAGCGAGGAGGAAGTCGCTAAACTAACACAGGCCGGTCTAGTTAACCAGTTCACTCCCCGGGCCACCCGTACGGTCGGGCAGATTCTGCGGGCCAATGTGTTTACTTTGTTTAACGCGATTCTTGCGAGCTGCATCGTAGTTACCTTAATTTTTGGTCACTGGGCTGACACCGTCTTTGGGATAGTGATGGTGGTTAATGCGCTCACCGGGATCGTTTCTGAACTTAAGGCCAAGAGAGTACTGGAAAAAATCAGTATCTTGCAAGAGAACCCGGTGATAGTGGTGCGCGGTGGGGTAGAAAAACAAATTTCTCCCCGGCAAATCGTGCAGGGGGACTTGTTACATTTGCGGCGGGGTGATCAGGTACCTGCCGATGGGACAGTGGTAGCTACCAGCGGAATATATCTGGATGAATCTAACCTCACCGGGGAGTCAGTTCCCCGCGCACGAGCCCAGGGCGAAGAAATTTTTTCCGGCGCCGCGGTAGTAGCCGGAGATGGATATGTAAAGGTGAGCGCGGTTGGTAGCCAGTCTTGGGCGAACGGAATGGCGCTGCAAGTTAAAAAATTCCAGATGGCACATTCTGAATTGGAAGCCGGAATCAATAAGATTCTGAAAGTTATCACCTACTGTTTGCCGCTGGTTATTGTCCTCCTGGGGGCAGCACAAATCCGTAACCTGGGGGGAGTCGCTCAGGTTAACTGGGGGAATGTTGGCCCAGTAGTAGTGGCCGCTGTGGCGGGAATCGTGGGGATGATTCCTCAAGGTTTGGTGTTACTTACCTCTATTAATTTTGCGGCGGCCTGCTTGAAACTAGCCCGCCAAGGGGTGCTAATCCAAGAGCTGCCAGCGGTAGAAGTTTTGGCCAGAGTAGATACTCTTTGTTTGGATAAAACTGGAACCCTCACTACTGGAGAGATAATTTCTCGCGGCTTCGCCCTCCCCGGTGAAGAGGGATTAGTTCCCGCTGGAGAGCTAGGGGTAACCGCGCAAGCTGCCCTGGTAGCCTTAACTAAAGAGCGGGAAAATGATACTTCGGCGGCGATTTATGATCGGATAGTTAGCGATCTGCAAACTGAACCTCCGTCCCTGGACAATCCGCTTTTAGTTCCATTTGATTCTGCTCGTAAATGGTCAGCGGTGGTCAGTGCCGGTGATACCTGGGTGCTGGGGGCACCCGAAATAGTGTTGGCAGCTGACGGTTCCGCGCAGGAGCAAACCGCTACCTGGGCTAGGCAAGGGGTGCGGGTATTGGCTTTGGCTCAGGCTACAAATCAGCAAATTAACCCCGAGCATCCCGCTTTACCGGAGGGATTGCGGCTAAGCACTTTGATAGTGCTGGCCGAGCGTCTTCGGGAGGACGCGGCGCAAACCCTGGACTTTTTCCGCCAAGAGGGAGTAAAAGTCCTGATTATTTCCGGGGATAATCCGCAGACGGTCGCGGCTCTAGCGAGCAGGGTCGGGATAGAAACCACTGGGTTTGATGCGCGGAAGCTTCCGGAGGACGCGGAGGGGATTGCTCAGGTACTGAAAGAACACCAGGTATTTGGTCGAGTAACCCCGGAACAAAAACGGGCACTGGTTAAGGCCCTGCAGTCTAGCGGAAAAACCGTGGCGATGACCGGAGATGGAGTAAATGATGCCCTGGCTTTAAAGGATGCGGATCTGGGGATAGCGATGGGTAATGCTGCCCAAGCCACCAAGTCCGCGGCGAAGGCAGTACTGCTAGACTCTAAATTTTCGGCACTACCACAGGTATTAGGGGAGGGACGACGCGTACTGGGAAATATGGAGCGGGTTTCCACCCTGTTTTTGTCCAAAACTACCTATGCGGCTCTGCTAGCACTCTTAGTCGGGATTTTAGGTATTCGCTACCCTTATCTGCCTCGGCACCTGACCCTGATCTCTTCCAGTACTATCGGGATCCCTGCGTTTTTCTTGGCACTTGCCCCCTCCAACCGTCACTACCGTCCCGGTTTTTTGCGTCGGGTTGGCGAGTTAGCTTTACCAGCAGGATTGCTCTGTGGATCCACTTCGATTGCTGCCTACCTATGG
>CAMYAU010000150.1 GCA_947253735.1 uncultured Varibaculum sp.
GCAAGAACTTCGCGTACTTCTGGGCCGCGACATTCCCCCAGTACAATCCGATCCGGGCGCATCCGCATAGCCGCGCGCACCAGGGTCGACATCGCAACTTCTCCCGCTCCCTGCACATTCGCGGAGCGTTCTTGCAAGTGGACTAAGTGCGGGTGGGCGGGGAACAGTTCAGAAACTTCCTCGATACAAACAATTCGTTGATTAGGGGGTACCAGTTCCAGCAGCGCAGACAGTAGAGTGGTCTTCCCAGAACCAGTGGCTCCGGAAATAAAGCAGGAAGCTCGTCGGGAAATTAATGCTGTGACTACCGGCGCTAACAGGGAGGATACGGTTCCGGATTCCACTAATTGGGAAAAGTTAAGTCCCTTGGCGCGCGGACATCGCAAGGAAATAACCGGATAGGGAATCGCTAATGGAGGCAAAACCGCGTGTAGGCGAATCCCGCCAGGAAGAGTACCATCTGCGATCGGGGCAGCGTCGTCAAGCCGTTTTCCCGCAGCTCCAGCGAGCCGGACAGCCAGGGATCGCAGGTTAGCCGGAGAGCCAAAATTTAGTTTGGTCTTGCAAAGACCACTTCCACTGTCGACCCAAACCTGCTGAGGGCCGTTAATCAACACATCGGTGATCAGTGGATCTTGTAACAGGGCAGCAAGTTGGTTACCAAGGCCACTCAGCTCGGCATTGATAGTGGACAAATTGTTTAGCAGTTGCGCTGTTCCTGCTGCGGGGGAACTTACCCGGTGAATCACTTCTGCGGGACTCGCGCCCGCGGCCACCTGTAGGCGGGGATCTAAAGCGGCGGCCCTATCTGGCGGTTGCGGGCCCGGTCTTGGGGTTATCCTCAGCAACCATTTTTTAAAATCCTTCATACGTTACCTGCTAAAACGCGGGGTAATAACCGCATAATCCGCGTTTGTAAATCTTGAGGCAAGTAAGCGCCCAGACCCTGCGCCTGCAACCGTTTTAACTCACGGTAATACGGAAGCAATAAGTCTCGATTACGGTTTTTACCAATAAAAACCCTATTAGGGGCACGGTTTTTTACTATTGTTATCCTCTCGTGACGCAGCTGCATCAGTAATTGGTGGTTCCCCGGTGATTTCATGACATCTTGGACTAGCAATGCTTGCCCGGGTAGTCGAGTTAAGGATCGTGGAGAAAAGATTTGTCCCCAATCCACTACCGTCAGGGAAAATGTGCGAGTTAAGAGTGAGAATAGATGCGAGATCTGCTGGGGACTACTGGGGGATAATTGCAGGTAGCGTGTATTTTGTATCGAGGGTAGCACCCGTCGTAAGCGGGAAACCAGAACGTCGTCCTCCAGATCTCGGGAAGAAAAGGTAGCAATATCTCTAAAACCAATTTTGTGCAGTCCTGCAGCATAAGGTGAGGACACTGCATTTGAAAACGGACAGCTCGCATCCACAAAAATCGAGTCTGTAACGCTATTGGCCAGGCAGAAAGCGATGGTGGAGACACCGCTTTGTGCCTGCAAGCCAAAAACATTGATAATTTGCCCTCTGGTGGGATAACAGTACTGGTCAACTTGAGTTAGAAATGCTTTGCTCTGGGAAGGAAGATAAAAGAGTCCCGGGGGTTTCTTGGATGTTCCCCGATGCGGGTAGGTATCCCCGTATAAAGGAGTAGAGGCTGAACAAAAACTTACCCGGATGACTGTAATTGTCGGTGGAAAGCAACTTAAATTAGCTGGTCCGGCCGCGATAATTATTTTTAAATTACTGCTTGCGGATGATAGTGAAGTGGTGAAACTAATGTTGGAAACCCCCAGTATCTGGGAGAGGAAGTGGATCTGCGCGGGGGTAAATCCCCACAGGAGGCAGACTGGATCCGCGGATTTTCGCAATTGCAAATTTGTGACGGTAGATAGAACGTTCGACACCGCTGGCTCCTGTGTTTACTTACGAGATTAAGTACAGATTTAAAGGGAGGATACAGCGGAGACAAATAGCAAAGCTTCTTATCAAGGATGCAGCGGGGTTATCTACTTCTGGGGACAATGTGACAACAGGAGTAGTTTTGTTCCGGTAAGGCAAGAACTTTCCGCATCGCACAATGTTGCTGGTGTACAGCTAATCTTAGGGAGCAGAGGCTTTGTGGCGTCCTATAAAGCCTCATCCAATAAAGCTAAGGCAACATTAAGCATGCTTTTAAACCGGCTATTTTTCGCGGCGTTTACGCGAATGTTTTGAACGGCGTCCGGTATAAGTTCCCCCCAAATCCAGGTAGCTCAAAGCCCGTAGGAACAAGTTGCGAGCGGCGGCTCTTACCTTCTTCGCGAGCTGTTGTAGTTTGCTCCATAGGGGAGCGACACGCGGATGTTTGCGGAAGAATACCAGCGCCGCTAGCAGCCCTATCAGAATCACCAGGAAACCGATACCCCATTTTTGGTTCATTGTGATCCCTGGGTGATCTTGCCCGCGTACCTCAAAGCCTTTCACCAGCGCCTGCGGGGTTGTCCAGGTTACGGTGTTGCCTTTTGCAATAGCTCCAGAATAAGTATCGGTTTTCAAAACCGGGCCGGGGAATGTAATCGATAAACGGAATTGGTCAGTTTGTGCATCCAGAAAGTCTAAACTCTGCACGGGGGCAAGTTTGACCACGTAGCTATCACCAATATGTTTGATGGTTACAAAAGGTTTCTTCGCCTGCGAAATATGCTGCGCCTTCACCGTGATCGTACAATCCGAGACCTGGTCGGTGGATTTGTCCTTAATCTTGACAAGCGCAGTCTTGGTGTAATCCTCGATCCCGGGGATCTGGTCCTTACATTTAATGTCTTGGGCGGTTCGCGGCTGAGTTAAATGAGTACTAAACGAATAGGTGTCGTTCTCATAAATCTGCATCTGGGTACTAGCTTGGCAGCCCGAAAGTAGCAGCGCCAAGGGTAGCAGCATTAAAGCTAAAGCTCGCTTGCCTTTCACTCTCGCTACCTCCTTGACGGCCCACTAAAGCCCTGCCGTCTTGTTCCCGTTACCCTTAATCATACTGTAAAGAAACCGTGTTCCCGGAGGTAAAAGTTTTTGCCCCCCGAAAAATCTCTTACGAACGTGTCCTATGGCCTAAAGTTACGCCTACTATGAGCCAGCTCATAGTAATTTTGGGGAAGTTTTAGACCCTCACGGTAGAGAATGCGACGGTGATGGACGACAATGGAAGAGCAAGAGCAACCAAGTGTTGCCGTGTCGAGTGCCGCAGGAGGC
>CAMYAU010000151.1 GCA_947253735.1 uncultured Varibaculum sp.
CTCACCCGAGGTGCGGCAATAATGGTCGAAGGAAAATTTATCTATGCTTCCGAGTCCGACTCGGCAGCTACCACGCCCTCGGAAGCAGCCAAATCCTCACTTCCGGCGCTACTCTCCCCGGCGCTTCCGCTAGAGGCCGGGGTATTCGATTTAGATGCCGAACAGCTCTTAAAGGTAAGAACCTGGAATCTTAAGCAGGTAACTAAAGCTGACCGGGAGGCGCTAAAAGCCCAGCTAATAGCCGGAGGAAAGAGCGAAGAGGAGGCAAAAGCTCGCAGCCGTCAGCTACTACGAGGGGGAGAAATCTGGAGATATAACGCCTATTTTGGAACTGGAGATCCCGGGGCAGCCACTTTGGGGGCACGGGGAAAACTGTTGCTAGAGGAGCTGGAAAAAGCAAAAACCCAACCGCTATGGCGTATCTTAGTGGCGCTTTCGATTAGGCATCTCGGTCCCCAAGCCTCCCGGACATTAGCGGCGCGTTTTGGCTCCCTGCAAGCAATCGCAAATGCCAGCGAAAGCGAGTTGACCAATGTAGATGATATCGGAGGAGAGATCGCCTCCTCCATCAAGAATTGGTTTGCTGTCGACTGGCATCAAGAGATCGTGTCCGCCTGGGAAAAAGCGGGGGTAGTAATGCGCGAGGAGGGTGCTGCTAATGTCGCGCAAACCCTATCCGGACTAAACATAGTGGTCTCAGGACGGGTAGAAGGCTATACCCGCGATGAAGCTAAAGAGGCGGTCATGCGGGCGGGCGGAAAATCCGCGTCCTCGGTATCAAAAAAGACTGACCTGTTGGTTTACGGTGAAAAGGCCGGATCTAAACTGAAGAAGGCTCGCGACCTGGGGGTGACCTGTCTTCCGCAAAAGTATTTTTCGCAGCTTATAGCAGAGGGGATAGAAGCAGCTCTCGCCAATGCTAAATCGGGAGACCGGGCAGGAAACGCGCGGGAAAGCGGGGCGGTAAAAGCGCCTCTACCTGCGTTCTCACCCGAGAAGAGTCTGCTGTCAGAGCCGCAAGTATCCAATAATGCTTCCGACAGTCTATTTTAGCTCGTATTCCACAAAGTCCTGCAGCTAAGCGTTAGAGTGGTGAATATGTTCAGGATCCCGAAAAAAACGATCCCTCCGCTACTGCGAGGCCTAAAAATCGTAGGTGCGGTGATTGCGACATTACAGGCCATCACAGTGACCGTAATCGTTGCCATTGACCAATTACGTAAGCTGCGGCAAACCGGTAAACCAGGCGGGTATCCCCAGATTGAGAGCCAGCCTATCCGCGTGGATCGTTCGCGGTTAAAAGTCTATATGGACGGGGAAAATCTCTATCGGGATATGCTGGCTGCCATTGAGGGCGCGAAAGAACGGGTTTTCTTCGAAACCTTCATCTGGAAATCAGATGAAATTGGGCAACAGTTCAAAGATGCCCTGATTAGAGCCGCTGAGCGTGGCGCCGAGGTATACATCATCTGGGATCACTTCGGGAATCTAGTCGTTAGTCCGCGTTTCTTCCGTTTTCCCCGCCTAAAAAATCTGCATGTTCTGCGGTATTCGCTGAAACATACCGCGCGTGATCACAGAAAAATCTTGGTAGTGGACTCTAAGGTGGGTTTCGTGGGCGGATACAATATCGGCTCCTACTACGTGGAAAACCAATGGCGCGACACTCACCTGAAAATTACCGGATCAAACGTATGGGAACTAGAAAGTGCTTTCCTCGATTTTTGGAACTATGCCCAAAAATGGCATTTGCGTCTAAAAAAAGTGCGGGATCCGCGCGCCAAATCTTGGAATCCACAAATTAAAGCTTGCGTTAACGACCCCAAACGGCTGCTGTTCCCGGTGCGTGGAATGTACGTGAATGCCCTGGATAAAGCGCAAGAATCCGCCTATATTACTTCCGCTTATTTTGTCCCTGATCGGGTAATTCAGCGTTCCCTGATTGATGCTGCCCGGCGGGGAGTCGATGTCAAAGTGTTAGTACCGGCAAAATCTAATCATATTATCGCCGACTGGATTTCCCGCTCATATCTAACTGACTTGCTCGATAACCAGGTGGAACTGTGGCTATATGACAATGTCATGATCCATGCCAAAACCGCAGTTATTGATGGGCGTTGGTCGACTATCGGGACTGCGAATATCGATCGGCTATCGATGACCGGGAACCACGAGATAAATATGTCGATTACCTCCCGGCCGCTAGCGGCAAATATGGAAAACATTTTCTTTACTGACCTGTTAAATGCTCGACCGATTAGCCGCCACGAATGGAATCAAAGACCCTTTATCGCTCGTATAGCGGAACGGCTTTTACGCCCCTTTGCCTTCCTGGTTTAAACCCAGCTGACCGCGGTTACCACCCTGAGTATGCCCGCGGCTCCGGGGCGTAATATGACCGGGAGTGCGTGGGGCATTAGACTGGGGTTATGTCGACAATTGATAGGGAAGAAGTAGCGCGCGTAGCCGCTTTGGCGCGAATCGCACTCACTGATGAAGAAATAGACCAGTTCGCGGGGGAGTTGGGTCAGATTGCGGCCGCGGTTGCCACCGTTTCCGAGGCTGTAGGTCCCGATACCAAAGCCACCTCCCACCCGATTGAGATGACCAACGTGCTCCGCCCGGATGAGCCCGGCGAATGCCTTGACCGGGAGGAACTATTGGCCGGGGCGCCTCTGGCCGAGGATGGCCAGTTCCGGGTACCACAAATCATTGGGGAGGAATAACCGTGGAAGACTTTTTGAAACTTTCAGCGCTGCAGCTAGCAGAAAAGCTACGGGGTGGGGAACTGACCTCCGAGCAGCTAACTCAGGCTTGCCTAGAGCGGATTGAAAAGTTAAATCCCGAGCTTAACGTATTTGTGCATCTAGATCCGGAGGGCGCCCTAGAAACTGCCCGGCGGGTGGATCAGGCTCGCCAGGACGGAGAAGAACTCCATCCCCTGGCAGGTCTGCCTATTGCCTTGAAAGACAATATGGTTACTCGCGGCCAGGAAACTACTTGTGCTTCAAAGATTTTGGCTGGTTGGAAGCCTCCTTATGATGCCACGGTAGTTGCCAAGATCAAGGATGCGGGGCTGCCGATTGTTGGTAAAACCAATATGGACGAGTTCGCGATGGGCTCTTCTACCGAGCATTCTGCCTTCGGCCCCACTCATAATCCTTGGGATCCTTCCCGGATACCTGGGGGCTCCGGCGGTGGCTCGGCCGCGGCAGTCG
>CAMYAU010000152.1 GCA_947253735.1 uncultured Varibaculum sp.
ACGAACATTTGGAAGATTCACTCGATAAGAAAGCTACGGAATTAGTGCCGCTGCTTGGGAAAGACGCTGACCAGGCAGTCCTAGAGGGCGACCTAGTGGATGCGAGATCCATCTTGCGCGGCCTGGTTACCGAGCGTGTACGCGCCCTACAAGGGTAATGAGGATCAGGTAAGAAAGGTATCCCTATGAGTTTCGTACATTTACACACGCATTTTGAAACGTCCTATATGGACGGAACTATCCGGCTTGATCGCGGGGCAAAGATAGCCGACGAACTTGGCCAAAAAGCACTCGCGATCACCGATCATGGCACGCTCGCGGGTACTTACAAGCACTTTCTGGCCTGCAATAAGGCTGGTATTAAGCCAATTTTAGGGGTAGAGACTTATCTTGCTATTGGCTCGCGCTTTGACCATAGATACCGCATAGAAGACGGTAAACAAAAACGCTATGAACACCTTACTTTGCTGGCCAAGAATCGGGCGGGTTGGGAAAATCTAGTTTCCTTACAGGCGAAGGCGCATGAGTCTTACTGGTACAAGCCGAGGATCGATTTTGACCTGCTTAGCGAGCATAGCGAGGGGCTTATTTGCATGACCGGGTGCCTTGCCGGGCCTTACCTTGGGGAGCTGGCGAAAGTACCGGGGGCAAAGGCTTTGGCGAAAGATTTTAAGACAGAGCTTGCCAAGGTACGGGAGAAGCATGACCTGCCGAAAGCGTCCTTAGAAGAACTTATCGCCAGGCTCGCCGCCATTGAAACTAACGATGCCAAAAGCGCCGGAAGTAAAGCTATGGCTCTGCTAGATGCTAGGGGCGGCAAAGATAAGGCCGTGGCTAACTTAAAGCGCCTTAGAGATATTTTCGGTGAGGAAAACCTGGTCGTAGAACTCATGGAGCACGGGATTGAAAAAGAATCCGCCATCGTTCCTCTAGCTGCATCTATTGCCAGTGAGCATGGTATCCGCTGCGTGGCTACCGGGGACGCGCATTATGAACATGAAAACGATGCCGCCATGCACGATGCGTGGCTAGCGTTATCTACCGGGGCGGGGGCAAGGCTCGATAATAAAGACCGGCTAGTTTTCGATGGTGAAGGCTATTTTCTTTGCTCCGAAGATCAGATGCGAGCCAAAAGAAGTGAGGACTTTTGGAGTGATGCTGTATCCAATACCGCCGAAATAGCAGACATGATTGACGAAGACGTTTTGCCTGAACGGAAACTCTACCTGCCAGCATTTCCTACTCCGAAAGGTAAGACCGAGAAAGAATACCTAGTCGAAAAAGTAAAAGCCGGGGCAAAACGGCGCTACGGGGCAAAACTGCCAGATGAGGTACGCTCCCGGTTGAACAGGGAACTTAAAGTTATTGACCAGATGGGGATGTGTTCGTACTTCCTGATTGTTGAAGACGTGATTTCTTGGGCTAAGTCGGAAGTTTCCGCGAAAGACTGGATCGCGGGCAAGAGGAATAAAAAATCTAAGACACCGATTCTGGTTGGCCCTGGTCGCGGCTCAGTTGGCGGGTGCTTGCTGGCATACTGCCTGGGTATCCACGATACTGACTCGCTTCGCTCCGACCTTATGTTTGAGCGTTTTATTGACCCAAGCCGGGTAGGAATGCCAGACGTTGATACCGATTTTGAAAAGGAACGCCGAGACGAGATTTTGGACTTCCTTGTACTTCGCTGGGGAGCAGGTCACGTACTGCAACTTGGCACCTTATCTACTCGCGGGGTGAAAGATTCGATAGATTCCGGGGCAAGATTGCTTGGGATTACGGTTAAAGACGCTGCCACATTAAAAGAACAAGTAGTAGACGGCATGACCATTGAAGAACTGCTAGACAAGCAAGTAGTGGAAGGCAAGGGCTTTAGGAACGCCTTAAATGCCTTATCGCGTAGGGCCGATACCGATAAGTGGATGGAACTATCGAAGTTCTTTTTCGGGCTAGTTAGAGGGGAAGGCATTCACGCTTGCGGAGTAGTAATCTCAGACCAAGACCTAACCAAAATGGTGCCAACCAGGCTAAACAGGGGTTCTACTGCTAGGGATGGAGCGCCGCCAGTAAGCGAATGGGAAGGCAAAGATATTGAAAACTTGGGGCTGCTAAAGCAGGACGTTTTAGGGCTTAGAACGCTAGATATTATCGGCACTTGCTTGACCCAAGCATCCCGTCTAGAGGGCAAAAAGATAACTATTAATGACCTGCCAGACCCGGATGCGCCGGAAGCCTCCCCTGCCTGGGAGCTACTAGCTAAAGGCGATAATGCAGGGGTGTTCCAGGTAGAGTCGGCTTCGGCAAGGGACTTAACCCGCGCGGTTAGCCCAACGTGCCTTGAACATATTTGCGCTATTAACGCTCTTAACCGTCCTGGTCCTATGATGGCTGGCCAGCATGAACTTTATGCCAAGTTGGTTACTAGCGGTGATAAGGCTGATATATCAGACCTAGCGGGGACCAAAGACCAGATACGGGCGGTGGAGTCGATTCTGGGTTCTACTCAAAACCTTGCTATCTATCAGGAACAGTCCATGCTGATCGGCAAGGTGATTGGCGGGTTCGATAATGGCGGGGTAAACCTGCTTCGCCACGCTATCAGTAAGAAAAACAAGGAAGAGTTTGCTGAACTTACTCCGCGCTTTATTGAGGGCGCGCAGCAAAAAATCAGCGAAGACGGGAAAGAAAAGGTATCGTTTTCCCATTCTCAAGCTGCCGCGATTTGGCACCTTGTTGAAGGCGGGGCGAACTATTCTTTCAATAAATCGCACTCAGCAGCCTACGGAATGCTTACCTATCGGTGTGCCTATTTGAAAGCGGTATATCCCGCGCCATTTACCGCTGCTGCACTGATCCATACTGACTTGCCGGACAAACGGCGGGCGATTTTAGAGGACTTGCAAGGGGTTAAAGCTAGTGCGCCAGATATTAATGATTCTGCCCTACTTCCTAGCGCAAAAGACAATGGCACAGTGCTGCTTGGCCTGGGTGATATTAAGGGGCTAAAGAAGGGCGCAAAGAAACTTCTTAAGGCCCGTAGCGGGGTTCCTTTTGAGTCTATGGAAGATTTTCTAACGCGGGCTAAGCCTACTAAAACGCAGTTAGACGCGCTTACAGAGGCGGGGGCGTTAGATAGGTTCGGGGCAAGAAAAGACGCTGACCCGGTAGAAAAATGGGTAGCGGAACTAGGCCGCCTAGGTATTGTTTTAAGCGCCGAAAA
>CAMYAU010000153.1 GCA_947253735.1 uncultured Varibaculum sp.
CCTCGCTCCATAGCTGCCCGGGGAATCTTAATGTATTCAGCAAGGCCACCGTCAAAACCATAACCAAAAAGTTCCACATCTCGGCAAAGATTTTCGCATCCCTGCACACAGTAGAAGCATTTCCCGCAAGGCACCGTAGGCATAACTCCCACTAGATCACCCTCGGCGAAGTTTTCTACTCCCGTACCGATTTCACTGACGTAACCAGATATTTCGTGGCCTAAAACTACACCGATTCTTACCCCGGCGGTCTTTTCTCCCCGCATAATCCGTCCATCAGTACCACAAACCGTATTGGCTCCCACTTTGAGGACGATCTCTCCCGGTCCTGCAACCGGAGTAGGAACTTCCTCAATTTGCAGATTTCCTGGCCCTTTAAAAATTGCCGCCTTCACGATTCCTCCTACTGGTGCACAATCGCGTTGAAGTGACGGATCGTGGCGGGAATATCCTCAGCCTGCCAAACATTGCGGCCGAAAATCAGGCCTCTAGCGCCCGACTCAATAGCCTGCGAGGCAGCCTCAAAAGACT
The DNA here is from genome assembly GCA_947253735.1 of uncultured Varibaculum sp. Taxonomy (GTDB): domain Bacteria; phylum Actinomycetota; class Actinomycetes; order Actinomycetales; family Actinomycetaceae; genus Varibaculum. The sequence goes on from CAMYAU010000153.1 coordinate 532, forward strand.
TCTCCGGGGTAGTAGCAGAGCCCCCTAAAGTCAAGACCGGAATATCCCCGACTTCAGCAATCAAATCTTTTTGATCTGCAACATTACCCACGAATTCGGTCTTGATTGCATCTGCACCCAGCTCTGCCGCAATCCGGCACATCTGACGGAGCGGATCTACCGCCTTTTGGTCTTCATTCTTTAGACCCCACAAGGTCGCCTCGACTACTACCGGAAGCCCGACCTTATGAGCTTTCCCGATGAACTTAGCTACCTCCCGCACGTTATCGAAGAACATTCCCTGCTGTTTAGGGCGACCAATCAGATACAGGCAAGCCGCGGTGGCTCCCAGTTCTAGTACCTCTTCTGGCTCGACGAGGGGGCGATAGGCCTCCCCCATATCCAGCTTCATATTGGGGTCAAGAGTAGTCCAATCAGCCCGCAGTACTACTTCCGGTGCGCCCGGCACCGCGAAAGCATCCGCGCACTGGCGAATCATCCCGCGATTTACCAAAACCCCATCAGGGCCGCCCTCGATAATTTTTTCCATTAGCGCTACTGGGCTTCCAATTCCCCGCTTCATGGGCAGCGATTGGCCATGGTCGAAAGCAACAATCATGGAACGACCTGAATCTTTATTGAAAATCTTGTTTAAACGAATCTCAATACCGGACATTTAATACTCCTCATCTGTTATTGGGTCTTTACTTGTTCTGGGGAAATTCACCTGATCTAGAATTTCCATTTCTGTCTTGGTTAAATCCGCGAATGCAGATTGCAAATTTGAAAGCCACCTTTCTCTGGTTGCCGATTTCACCAGTGAAGAAATTCCGCGCTGGTGTGCCCAGGAGATACAGATAGTTGCGGGAGAACAACCGTATTTCTGCGCCAACTTATTGACTTCCCGGTTGTCCAGCAGGCCCCGGCCTCTACCGATGACTCCCCATCCTTGCACCTGGATGTTTCTTTCCTGACAAAAATCCACCCATTGGGTTTGAGGGAAACCGGGATGGAGTTCGAATTGGTTTACCTCGGGATAGACACCAAATTCTGCTTGGATATTCTCCAGATATTCATTGGGGAAGTTACATACCCCCAAATGCTTTATCAACCCTTGAGCTTTTAACTCCAACATGGTTTCAAAAGATTCCAGATATAGCCCTAGTCGCGGTAGCGGCCAGTGGATGTAATAGATATCCACATAGTCCAGTCCCAGGTTTCGCAAGCTGGCGAAGAAAGCTTTTTTGGTTTGTTCCCTCCCCTGGTCCCCGCCTCGTAACTTGGTACTTACCAAAATTTCCGAGCGGGAAATTCCGCTTTCCTTAACCCCCTGGCCTACCCCGACCTCATTGTGATAGCGCATGGCGGTATCGACCAGGCGATATCCGTCGCAAATCGCCTGAGCGACGCACTGCCTAGCCTGATTGTCATCCAGTTGCCAAGTACCGTAACCAACCGGGGGCAACACCAATTCTTGTGCCATTACTTTTCAGCCTCTGCATTCTGGATCTTTGCCAGGTCATGTACGACTTCAAGAGTTGCGGGATACAGTTTCAAGTAATTGTCGTAAATCTGGTCATACATGGCGGCAACCTCTGCGTTTGGTGCAACTTCACGTTCCACATCGTTCCAGGTGGTAGCGGAATCAACCATTCCTGCAGCCATAGCTGCTAGCAGAGCATCCCCATAGGAAGCTCCGGTGGTCACCTGCGGCATATATTGCTTAACCTGCAGAGCATCAGACATAATCTGCGGCAGCAATCCCCCTTTGGTGCCTCCGCCGACTGCCCAATATTCAGAGGGTTTGCCTCCGGCTTCATGCATGGTGCTTAAAATATGGCGACTGCCATAGGCAATCGACTCTAAAGCAGCTCGATAGACGTCACCTTGAGTATGAGTCAGATTGAGTCCAGCGATTATTCCCCGTGCCTTTTCATCTGCGATAGGAGATCTTTCTCCCGAGAAATATGGAAGCAATAACAAACCCCGAGCTCCCGGCCCCGACTCTTCAGCAGCATTACTCAACTCGTCATAAGACTCACCGGTCAAATCAGTCAGCCAGGTCGTGATGGAACCTGAGGTCGACATACCTCCTGCCAGCAGATAGGTATCTTTGAGCAGCCCAGAGCAAGACCAGAGATTCTCGGCGCACAACGGACTATCAGAAATTTGGATGCCCACCATAGTCGATCCGTACATGATCATTACTTGACCGGGGTTTCTCACCCCCACGGAGAGCGCTTCCACGAAGGCATCAATGGAACCTACCGCTACCGGAGTACCCGGAGCGAGACCGGTAATGCGAGCGGCATTATCGGTCACGTATCCAGCGATCTCGTTAGACCACATTAGACGAGGCATCGGCAGATCCCCACAAATGTCCTTCACCCACTCATCAACCCACTGGTTGGTGATGGGCGAATATAGCGGCTCACACATAGATGCCGAAAGATGATCTAGGACATATTCGCCGGTTAGATGGAAAATACAGTAAGTATGCGCCATTAAGAAACGACGGGTTTTTTCCCAGACTTCTGGCTCGTGTTTTTTCACCCACAGTATCTTCGGTCCAACAGACTGCGAGGTCATGTTATTGCAGCAGCGCTTAAAGATCTCATCGTATCCGTAACGATCATTGAGTTCATCGATTTCTGCTGCTGCCCGGGTGTCCACACCGTATAGAATC
>CAMYAU010000154.1 GCA_947253735.1 uncultured Varibaculum sp.
CGGATCGGATTGTACTGGGGGAATGTCGCGGCCCAGAAGTACGCGAAGTTCTTGCCGCCATGAATACTGGTCATGAAGGTACCTGGGCCACGGTACACGCCAATGCGGTTACCGAAGTTCCCGCCCGTCTGGTGGCGCTAGGGGCCTTGGCATTACTGCCGGAATCTACGGTTGGAGCCCAGGTGGTAGCGGGGGTGGATGCTTTCCTACAGATTCGTCGCTTCACACAGCGGGGAAGAACTCGGCGTTATCTTTCCGAAATTGGCGTACCGGTTTGGAATGATTCCCACTTGACAGCTCAGTTGGCATTGAAAGTTACCCCTGGCGGACAGCTACTCCGCGGTAGAGGCTACCAAAAGTTGGCGCAGCTGTTAGCTATGGATTTCGACCATCTTGAGGAAGCATCATGAGCGGGCAAACTACCGTTTTATTAGTAATTTTGTTAATGCTCGCGGGAATTCCGTGGCATTTACCAGATGCGCTTCCACCAGAAAACCGCCGCCTGCCTCTACATAAATTTGCAGGACTAATTACGCACTTTGTTGGGTCAATAAAGCGTCGCCTCAAATCAAAACCCCAGCTAGCGGCAGCCGTGATCGAAGTGGCTAGTCGCTTAAATGCTGGCACGGATCCCACCCTGGCCTGGATTAAGACCCTACCGCGGCACGGCTTTTCCTGTCCTAAAACTGCCAGCGCGACCGATTTGCGAGATGCTATCAAACCGCATTTAACTACCTGGGAGCAGGCCTCCTTAAGCGGACTACTGGCGGCAGTACGTTTTTCTGCAGCGGTCGGCGCTCCCTTGTCCGAGGTGTTAACTGGTTGCGCTGACTCCCTCACCGAAGCAGCAAATGCCGCTCGTGCCCGCAAACTCGCACTTACTGCTCCAAAAGCCTCTGCCACTATTTTGGGGCTTTTACCCTTAGGAGGAATCGCATTGGGCACCCTTTTAGGGGCAAATCCATTGCGCGTGATCTGGGAGGGAGGTTTGGCCACTATCAGTGCTCTTGCCGGCCTGATCTCCCTTCTAACTGGGATGTTTTGGATGTTTCGGCTAGTTTCTCAAGCTGAAAAGGCGTGATTATGTTTTTTCTCGGTATTTGGATTTTTTTAGGTGTTCTTCCCTGGTTCTTGCCGACAGATCCTCCGCGTAAACCCGATGCTGAAAACGATCTAGAGGGAGCTATTGATCCGGCAGTGGTCCTCGATTTAGCCAATGCCGGACTTTCAGGGGGCGCTGCAATTCCGCGAGTACTCTCAGCCCTGTCTACCGCCTGTTCAGAGCCGCGTTTAGCTCAGGTTTCCCGCGCCTTGATATTTGGGGTTGCCTGGAAACCGGCTTGGTCCCTATTACAACGCGGAAAAGCCACTCCCGAGTGGGCTGCTTACCTTTCTCAAGCACTCGAACCCGCCTGGAAAGATGGAGTTGCGCCCGAGGCGCTACTGAAAGGGGCCGGAGGACGGGTGCGGGCCAGTAAAGATCAACGCGCCCGCCAGGCCGCACAAAAACTAGCGGTACGCTTGGTAGTTCCCTTAGGAATCTGCCAGTTACCGGCATTTATCCTGCTAGGAATAGTCCCGGTAATTCTGGCCGGCCTAGAAAGTCTCTAGCTGTCCAATTCCGATTTTTCCGCCGCACTTTCCTGGGGCGCGGCGACCTCATCTAGTTCCTCTTCATTGAACGCTAACCCGGCGCTCACCAGAGCCTGGTTACGCTCACGTGCCACCGCATCGTAGTCGTATTCTTGCTTCATCCGACCCTGCGCAAAATCGATAATCAGACCGAGCGCCAGCATAATGAAGGAGGGGATTAGCCACCCCAACCCCAGCGAGGCCAGCGGAATCGTGACATCAATCCACTCCTCCAATACCCCGGCAGCTTTCAAGCCATCAAAGAGACCGAAGATACCCGCTACCCAGACCGATAAACGGTATGCCCAATACATATGCCCAGGGATAAAGATATCCAAGATACAGGTTACTGTCAGCATGATAGTGATGGGATAACAGAACATCATCACCGGAACAATCACGTTTACCAGCAACTCTAGCCCCAGGTTAGCGATTGCTAGAGAAATAACCACGTGGAGGATTACCCAAACCGGACGCGAAATCCGCGGGAACAAACCCCTAAAGAATTGAGTTGAAGCCTCCACTAGGCCAATGGCGGTAGTTAGACAGGCCAAGATAGCGATGGCCCCCAAAATCACGCTACCGGTGGACCCAAATAGGTGTTTGGCAGCAAAAGCCAGGCCTTCTCCACCATCCTTAACGTTGGGGTTTAACCGACCCACTCGTGATCCCACCATCGATAGACCGAAATACACTAGCCCCAGGAAAAAAGCGGCGATCACTCCCGCAAGGGCGGTAACCCCAAAAAGTTGTCGTCCAGCTTTGAAACCTTTTTGCCGCAGCGCCCTAATAATCACCACCCCGAACACGAAAGAAGCAATCGCATCTAGGGTGTTGTAACCGTCAAAAATACCTTTCAAAGTGGGGTTGGCAGCATATTTTGGCATCGGAGCTGCTTCCGAAGGGGACATGGTGGCCACTGCCGTAATGATCGTCACTGCCAGTAGAATCAATAGTGCCGGAGTCAGCAAACCTCCGATGCGATCCAAAACATTACGAGGATTCAGGCATAGATAACCAGCAATCCCGAAATAAATAAGAGTGTAGATAAATAGCCATAGGTGAGAGTCGCCAGCAGTGGCCTGAAAAGACATCGCATAGGAGGCGGCGGCTGTACGCGGAATCGCGTACAGCATCCCGGTAGATAGGAAGATCAACCAGCAAAACACTAGGCCAGGATAGTGAGCAATCCGTTCGATAATCCCCAACACCCCGGAAGAGGAAGTAGCGGCGGCAATCATGCCCGCCATCGGTAGCAGCACCCCGGTAAGCATAAAGCCGATGGTGGCAGGGACTTGTTCAACTCCCGATTCCACCCCAATCATTACCGGGAAAATCAGGTTGCCAGCACCAAAGAACATGGCGAACAACGCCAGTCCGGTAACTACCACGTTGAGAACACTTTTCTTGCTATTCATTGTGTGAAATCTCCACTCTTACTTTTTCAACTTTTCTAGTGTCGCAAAGACCTGCTGTGATTCAAAATAATCTTCCATACTGGAATACTGAGTTAACATATTTTCAACAACATGTTTACAATTGCGCCTTCTTAGCGCATTTTCTG
>CAMYAU010000155.1 GCA_947253735.1 uncultured Varibaculum sp.
CCGGATTGGGCAGCCAGTCTGTCCCGCAAGAGACGTAGCTGATCATGCTCACTGCCGTGCGGGTTCAGAATCTCGCCTTTAGGGGCAGGAGCCCCGGAAGTAGCGTTCACTGGCGTTGACTGGTTTTTATGGGTGCTGTCTTTATCTGTGGAAGGTGTTCTCTGCATAAAACAATTATCACCCTCCCTGCCTCGCTAATCCGGGACGAAGGAGATATATTAGACGCGATTTAGATTACACGGCGTCAGCTAGTTCAAAGCTGACGCCGTGTTTAGAAATATTTAATTTTACAGATATATCTATCGACTTACAGACCACCCAGGATTTGGGCGATTAGAATCTTCCCTACCATCGCTAAGGGGTAAACCAGGGAATATCCCAGCGCTACCCGAGCATCAAAGTTGGTGCGGTTATTCGCATAGGCGAGGACGGCCGGCTGAGTTTGAGCCCCCGCCAATAGGCCGGACAAGCGAGTGCCACCCATCTTGAAGCCGTAGCGCATTACGAAGTACAAGCCGAAGCCTACGGTGAGGGTGACCGCCATACCCACCAATAAAATCCCGAGCCAAGCACCGGAGGTAAATGCTTTCTCTATCTGACCGCCAGCGTTATAGCCTGCTTGGGCTAAGAAGACTAATAGCCCCAGTTCAGCAAGGACCTGGCAGGCGGTGTAAGGCAAAGTAGTGGGGAACGGACCGATGCGGCCAACCTTGCCGAAGATTAGTCCTACCAGCAGGGTTCCTGCGGCTGAACCAATAGAGAAGTACTCCCCAGAAGGAGTAAGGATGGGGAACTCGCCAATCAAAAGGCCGAGGACCATACCAATTCCGAGAGCCACCGGGTTGATCGAGGTGAGACCGGTAGTGGAGTCTCCGAAATATTTCGAAAGTTCTTTCAGATTTTTTGTAGGGGCCACTACCCGCACGCGGTCTCCGAGCTGTAGAACCAGATCTGGGCGGCCTAGCATATCGGTATCACCACGACGAACCCGAGAAACCGTTGCCTGGTAGCGTTCCTCCAGGCCAAGCTCGCCCAGGGTGCGTCCGGATAGCTTCGGGTCAGAAATGGTGATCCGGCGGTAGTCCCAATCGGTACGATCGGCGGAAAGAGAAATGGAAGAGTCGTGTCCTAGCTCGGAGATCACCTCTACTACTAGGTTTTGGGGGCCGACTACGGTAGCTAAGAAGCCTTTACCAAGTCTAGTGTCGGGAGTGGGACGTACAATGGGTCCGTCCTCAGTTTCCCGAAGTCGGGAGAAACGGACGTTTCCATCTACATGGGCACGAATATCGCGCACCGAGGGACGGTCATCGCGCTCGATCCGCACGGTGCGGGAAACCAAAGCAACCGGTCGGTCCTTATCGTTCTTGCCGTAGTTCAGTGCCAAGGTGGCCACAATCAGCATCCCGAAAACCCCAAAGAGATAAGTAATCGAATAGGCAACGGTCGCTGCCTTCTCGTCACCAGAAGCTGCCCCTGCCGCTGCTAACGCCGGGGTGTTAGTAATGGCGCCGGCGAAAGTCCCGCCGATAGTAGCCGCATCCATCCCTGCAATCTTGCCGAGTATGTAGGCGACCACGCCACCTCCGGCAAGCACCGCGAAAGTAGCGGCCATAATCCCTAGGGATTTCTTTAAAGAGGCGAAAAAGGAATTACCCGAGTTTATCCCGATGGCGAAGGCAAATAGGGCAAGCCCCAATTTGCCGAATGTGTGCGGGATGCTCGCAGCCATATTTTCTACGCCTACAGAAGTACCCCAGGCGGAGATACCTATAGCGAGGAAGAGGACGGCGGCCGCTCCCAAACCGATTCCTTTTATCCGGAAATGACCCAGGTACATCCCAATCCCGATCAATCCGAAAAGTACTAGTACCGGCTGTTCCGCCAGATACTGGAAAACTGTATGCACGCTGCCTCCTTTGAAAGCCTCACAATGATATCTATCATGTCACAGCGGAAAAGAATGCCCCCAGACCAAAGTCCATTTACAAGCGAGGATAGCGAGGGGTTAATCATCATTTCATCCAAACCCCAGGTCCGGCAGGCCCGCTAAACCCTGTACCTGTGTATCAAAAAGTGAGACACCCCCGCTCCCGGGTAGCGCACTGCGTAAGGTTTAGTTCGTTATGACGAAACGAATTATTAGCCTAGTCGCCCTAGTACAGCTGGTACCAGGGAGGGCTAGACGCGTCTAAAATCGTTTCGAGACGTAGCAAGCCCTAGGTAACAGCACCTAGGGCTTTTTTCTTTATAAAAATCGAGGAAACATCTACCAGAACGGGGATAACGATGAGCAACAAGGAGCAATCACCGGGTGAGGCCCCTCCTCCCCAAAAGATGAGTGGGGCTGGGGCAGTGGTCGCTACCCTAGAGCACCTGGGGGTCACCGATGTGTTCGGTTTACCTGGCGGGGCAATCATGCCGGTTTTCGATGCGCTCTATGATTCGCCGATCAACCTGATCCTGGTGCGTCACGAGCAAGCCGCCGGACACGCGGCGGAAGGTTACGCACTGTCGAGCGGGAAAACCGGAGTGGCAATCGTAACTTCTGGACCGGGGGCAACCAACCTGATGACCGCCTTGGCGGACGCCCATATGGATTCGGTGCCGTTGGTGGCAATCTCAGGGCAGGTAGCCGCCAGCGCGATCGGTACCGATGCTTTTCAAGAAGCCGATGTGGTGGGGGTATCGATGCCGATTACCAAACACAATTTTTTGGTAACTAAGCCAGAAGAGATCCCCTCTACCTTGGCCAAGGCTTTTCATTTGGCCTCCACCGGGCGAAAAGGGCCGGTTCTGGTAGATATCGCTAAGAGTGCTCAAGTCGGCGAACTCGATTTTTCTTGGCCGGTACCAGTGGATTTGCCTGGATATAAAGTGGCGAGCAAACCAAATGCCAAGCAAATAAAAGCAGCGGCCAAGCTGATGGCGCAGGCAGAAAGGCCCGTTCTCTATGTAGGAGGGGGAGCGCTGGCTGCCGAGGCCACGGCAGAGCTAAAGGAACTGGTAGAAGTAACCGATTTTCCGGTGGTGCTTACCCTGACCGCACAAGGCGCATTCCCGTCCTCGGATCCCCATTGTCTAGGAATGCCCGGAATGCACGGTTCAGTGCCAGCGGTAACCGCCTTGCAGCGCGCAGACGTGATGGTGGCGCTAGGGACGCGTTTCGATGACCGGGT
>CAMYAU010000156.1 GCA_947253735.1 uncultured Varibaculum sp.
ATACCCTGCCGCTATTTCCTGATCTTCGGACAGTAACTGCTGATAGTCAGCCATTTTCCCAGAAGCTTCCACGGTAGACAGAACCCGCACCAAGGACGGGAGAGTTAAATAAAAGGTAGTGGGAAACGGGGATCCATCCTCTAGGCGCGGAGCAGTGGCCACCACTGCCGGAGCTCCACAGACGCAGCGCGCGGCTACCCCCACTACCCCCCGCGGAATCCTCCCTAACTGGGAAAATAGGGTGTCTAAATCGTGGGAGGTGGCTTCGTCAAGCTGAAAACTCACTTCTTTTTCGCCTTTTCTGTTTGCGGGGTGGCTCCCGGTGCTGGCTCTGGGTGGGTCTGCGGCGAAGTACCTGCAGATTCCCCAGCTTTACCGGCCATTTTAACCGAGTGTGTAACTTCCAGATACCAGGGGCGAGCCGGGAGTTTTTCTAGACGGGCTTCCCTGCGAGCCTGATAGTCCTTACCGGGATCAACTACCGCGTAGCGGGTTTCCCCCGGTTTGACATATCCCAGGCGCTCGCGTGCCTGCTGGGTCAAATAGTCCGAATCATTCCACAGTTCTAGTTGCCGGTGAAGTTCCCGATTTTCCTGTTGCGCGGCAACCAGCTGAGCATGCACCTTATTACGCTGCTCCAGCTGACTTATTAAGTCAAAAAGAGGGGCTCCCACCAGCAGCAAAAAAATGGAGGCTACCACCAGGATAGTTCCCACGGTTACCGAAAAGCGCGAGCCTACCTTGACGCGTCGGTTAGCCGCCTTGAGTACCGGGGAACGTCCCCGATTACGCCTAGCGGTGCGTACCAAAGGAGAAACCGAACGGAAAGCAGACCCTTGCTTTCGGGTATTCTCTATTTGCACACTTTTTGGCGGTTGCGGAGACTTCACGGCTTCATTATTCCATTGTTAGCGGTAATTGGCACTCAGGCATCCGGAGAGTACCTGCTATTCGATTCTTACTGTCATTCCTAGCTACTAGTAAACAGGGAATAGTCTGCATACACATAGGAGTGGGGGGCGAAACCAAGTTTCGCCCCCCAACCTGAGATGTCTTATTCAGTTATTACCAGTGCCAGATACTTAGGCCTGGAAACGCGGGAACGCGCTGCGACCAGCATATACCGCCGCATCACCGAGTTCGTCCTCGATGCGGAGCAGCTGATTGTATTTTGCTACCCGCTCGGAGCGAGCCGGAGCACCCGTCTTAATCTGACCAGAGTTGGTAGCTACCGCCAGGTCGGCAATAGTTACATCCTCGGTCTCACCGCTGCGGTGCGAGGTCATGGACTTGTAACCAGCGCGGTGGGCATCCTCGACCGCCTGCAGGGTTTCGGTCAGGCTACCGATCTGGTTTACCTTCACCAACAAGGCATTAGCGACGCCTTCTTTAATGCCGCGAGCCAAGCGCTCCGGGTTGGTTACGAACAGGTCGTCACCCACCAGCTGAACTTTGTCACCGATATGGGCGGTCAGTGCCTTCCAGGCATCCCATTCGTCCTCGGACAGAGGATCTTCAATGGATACGATCGGGTACTTGGCGACCAGTTCGTCATAGTACTTCACCATGTAATCGGTGTCGCGCGCCTCGCCCTCGAAGTTGTACTTGCCGTCCTCGAAGAACTCGGTAGAAGCTACGTCCAGTGCCAGCGCCACATCTTTGCCCGGCTCATATCCGGCCTTCTTGATGGCCTCGCAAATCAAATCCAGGGCTTCTGCGTTAGAATCCAGGTTGGGGGCAAAACCGCCCTCGTCCCCGAGACCAGTCGAAAGACCGCGGTCTTTAATAACCCCCTTCAAAGTGTGGTAGACCTCCGCTCCCATACGCAGGGCTTCCGCGAAGGTTTCCGCACCGATGGGGGCAATCATGAACTCTTGAATATCCACATTGGAATCCGCGTGGGATCCACCGTTCAAAATATTCATCATGGGAACCGGCAGTACGTGGGCATTCGGTCCGCCCAGGTATTTGAACAGCGGCATATCGGAATCTTCTGCTGCTGCCTGCGCGACCGCCAGGGAAACACCCAAAATAGCGTTGGCGCCCAGTTTGCCCTTATTCGGGGTGCCGTCCAGGCGCATCATAATGTCGTCAATATGGCGTTGTTCGCAAGCATCCTCGCCGATCAGTTCAGGGGCGATATCGTCAATAACTGCCTGTACGGCATCCTGTACGCCCTTGCCCTGGTAGCGACCCTTGTCGCCATCGCGACGCTCTACCGCTTCAAAGGCACCGGTAGAAGCACCGGAGGGAACCGCGGCGCGGCTAGAGGCGCCCGAATCCAGCAGAACTTCTACTTCCACAGTGGGGTTTCCGCGAGAATCCAGAATCTCACGGGCATTAATAGCAACGATTAGTGACACGGTCATGCTCCTTATAGATTTTATTGATGACTTAACTACAGTCTACTGGAAGCAAAGCCGGACGGCAGGTTGCAAAAGTCCCGTTCCGTGTCGAAGAGGAGAGAAAATTTTATTTAGCGGGCTGTACGCCTTGCTGCATCTGGCTTTGTAGCGCCTGCTCAGCACTTACAAACCCCTGCAGTTTCACTCCTGAACCCAGGTCAGGCTCTAGCACCGGCGTTCTGGTTGACGCCGACAACACCTGAGTTAATAGGGCATTAGTTTTCAATCCCGCAGCTTGTTTGGCACCCTCTTTTTGAGCAGCCATAAGTTTCGGCTGAATTTGTTTCGCTAACCCCGGAGATAACTTCCCCTGTTTTTGATCACTAGACAACTTTTGCAGTCGCCAAAAATCTAGGGTGTCGGTAGAAAAATCAGCATCCTGCATGCCTGGCCCTACAGCCCCTCCAGCTAACCACTGATTTATATCACTGTCGGTATATCCGGGCTGGTTCCGCAGTTCTTCCCGAGCAACCTTCATAGATGCCGCCCATGAGGCGAGGGATTGGGTAGGTATTTCTCCCCTTTCAAATGACTCCCAAACAGCTTGGGGGTACACTCCGGTTCCCAGATGTTTTTGCACGTCTAAACGCATCTCCCGAATACGCGCTGCTTGCTGCGTGTCAGTAGGGGTGACAGCGTTTAACTCGGAAGCCACCCGTTCCACCGGGAAAGCATCTTTCGCCTTTTCAGCGCTAGAGCATCCGCCAAGCCCCATCCCTAGCAGGGCGGTGCCGGCGCAAATACCAATAACTCGAAGAACTTTGTTATTC
>CAMYAU010000157.1 GCA_947253735.1 uncultured Varibaculum sp.
CGGTTAACTGTTTATCCGGGACACCCCGGAAATGTGCTGGAGTTGGCACGAGATTTGGCGACGCGGGGCGTAAAAAACTTTGCCCTGCAGCAGGCACGAGAGTTGGGTGCGTCCCCAGGTTTTAATGCGAAAGCCACTGGTTGGGACAGTCAAGTTAAAACCTGGGCTAAGGAGATCGACTCTTTGGGATTTGAAAACTTTTCTTTCCGTCCCGCTTGAGGCCGTTGCCAGCTTTGCGCGCCTCGCCCTCGCTCAAATTAGTAAGAATCTTTCAGAGTAGCGTTTCCTGCAGGGATTATTTTTAGAACTCTTAGCCATAGACGCGGGTTGCCAGTTAGAATGAGAACAGTATTTTCCCAACCTAAAGGTAAACCATGACTGCTAGTGATGATTTAAAGGAATTGCGCGAACGCGCTTTGGCACCGGAGACAGACGCAAATCAACTATTTGAGATCTCTGCGCAACATCCGGAGGTTTATGCAGAGGTAGCGGCGAACCCGAATGCCTATCCGGACTTACTTGATTGGCTGGAAAACGTGGGCGATGAGCGGGTAAAAGCTGTGGTAGCTGCGCGTAGAGACGGTCTTTCGGGAATCGAAGCGTTAGCTAGAACAGAAATGGCGGCTCCGGTTGCGGGTTGGGGTGAACAGCAAACCCCGCTAGTGGATGACAACACGCCGACCGAAATGATGGCTAGCGATTCCGCGCCTGTAGCCTTCGCTCCCCCTAGCGATCCCGAACCAGAAATAGAATCTACCAGCGAGTATAAAAACGCAGAGAGTAGCGAGGAAGAAACCGAAAAACTAGCAGAAATCCCGGAAGAGAAAGCTGCTGCCGAGAACGCAGGAAATGAAGAAGCGGATCTAGATAAGGGCGTAGAAACCGCGGAAGTAGCAACCAGCAATACAGAAGGCGACCTGGATGTCACTCGAGTCGGGATTTTACCCAACCTAAACCCGGAGTCAGCCGTGCAAGCAGACGAGGATTATCCTACGATGATGGCGCCTCCGGCCGCGATGCCTCCGGTATATTCTCCTACCGCGTATCCGGATCCGGTATATGCCGAGCCGCCTGCGCAACCGATGATGAGTCCACAACCAGCTGCCTATTCACCTTTCCCTGGGTATCAAAATCCGGCGGGGGAGAATGTTCCCCAACCCGAAAAATCTCAGCGCAGCTGGGGGATTATTATCTTGACTGTGTTGCTGGTGATAGCGTTAATCGGTTTGGCGATTGTGGGTACTTGGATTGTTTCTTCTCGAGGAAACGATAAGGCGCAAGCTGGTGCCAGTGAGTCCAAGACCGGAACCACCAAGACTGCTACGGTAATGAAAACTACGGTGACCACTACGGAAACTCCTGCTAAAACCGTGAAACCGATACCTGCCGACGCCGTTTATTCTGATGATGGTTTCTATACTCCTACGAAAAATATTACTTGCTCTTTAGATGAAGATTGGGCATCCTGCCAGATTAAGGAGCGCCAATGGGAAAAAGGATGCGATGATCGTTGGGAGATAGAGCTTAATGCTGATGGACTAAATCAAAGTTGCGCCATGGATAACACTGTCGGCTTAGAGATAGAAGCCAAGTACGACACTGTCTATTACAACGGTGACTACGCATGTGAAGTCGGGCAATATACCGGTGTGAACTGTTGGAACTCCAAGACGGGGCGCGGTTTCACTATGCGAATCCAAGACCACAGCACTTACTAGCCTGGATAAAAAGCATCTCTAAGCTGTGGGTATTAATGCCAGCAGGCAGATCCCAGCTGTCGCAGGCTATCTGCTAAAGGTTCTTACTACTTTTTCGTCGTAGTATTCTTTGTGCTTTTAGCAGTAGTTTTCTTGGTGGTAGTGCGCTTCTTGGTAGTTTTCTTCGCTGTACTCTTCTTAGTGGTTTTGCGTGACCCACGCTTCTTAGCCGGTCCTTTTGCCCGCTTTTCCGCTAACAAAGTATAGGCTTGACCGGCATCAATATCCTCGACGGTGCTCGAGCGCGGTACGGTCACATTGGTAGTGCCATCGGTAATATAGGGGCCAAAACGCCCGTCCTTAATGACTACCGGCTTGCCTGATACCGGATCGGTTCCCAGTTCTTTTAACGGCGGTTTCGCGGTGCGACCCCGCCGGGTTTTCGGTTGGGCATAAATCTGTAAAGCTTGCTCAAGGGTGAGCGAGAAGATCTGGTCTTCACTTTCTAGAGAGCGCGAATCCGACCCTTTCTTCAGATAGGGGCCATAGCGCCCATTTTGGGCGGTAATTTCGGTTCCACTTTCCGGATCTTTGCCTACCACTCGCGGCAGGGACAAAAGTTTCAAAGCGGTATCCAGGTCAACGCTGTCGATTGACATGGTTTTAAATAGGGAGGCGGTGCGAGGTTTTGCACTCTTGGGGGCATCCTCGGGTAGCACCTCCGTAAAGTAGGGGCCGTACCGCCCGTTCTTTACTAAAATCGTGTTCCCGTTTTCGGGATCTTTCCCCAGTTCCCGTCCAGTATCAGCTGAAATGGCGAACAGTTCATTTACTTTTTCGACATTTAACTCGTCAGGGGCTAGATCTTCGGGTACCGAGGCGCGTTTGCCTTCCGCGTCCTCTAGATAAGGTCCATAGCGTCCTACCCGTACGTTTACTCCGGGTTGCACTTCGATAGAGTTCAGGGCGCGGGCATCAATATCCCCGAGACCCTCCACCGTATCTTTGAGGCCGCGAGTCCAAAACTCTCCGCCAGAACCGCCGCCAAAATAAAAGTGGGTCAAAAGTTCTTTACCGTCACGCTCCCCGGCGGCAATCTGATCCAGATCTCCCTCCATAGTGGCGGTGAAATCGTAGTCCACCAGCGAGGCTAGATTTTCTTCCAACAAGCGGACCACGGAAAAAGCCTGCCAGGAGGGCACCAGGGCCTGCCCGGCGCGATGGACGTAGCCACGCTCAATAATCACTCCGATGGTGGAGGCATAGGTAGAGGGACGCCCGACTCCCTTTTCTTCTAAGGTTTTCACCAGTGAGGCTTCGGTGTAACGCGGAGGCGGGCTGGTGACATGCGCTGCTTTTTCCCTGTCTACCTCGCTAAACGCGATTTCTTGCCCTTCGCTTAGCTTAGGCAATGCCGTAGAACTGTCGGTGCTAGCGTAGCGGGATTTATCTTTAC
>CAMYAU010000158.1 GCA_947253735.1 uncultured Varibaculum sp.
ACCGGTGGCGAATCGTCGGCAGCGTCAGATGTGTATAAGAGACAGGTGCTGGTAATGGCATTTTCGCGCCTAGCAGCTCCCTTCTTTACCTCCGCTGAAATCGTGGAAACCCATCATCCTAAGAAACTTGATGCCCCCAGCGGGACCGCGCTGGCAACCGCGCAACAAATGGCGGCGGCCCGCAGTCAAGCTGGGATTCCCGCTGCTCCCGATGCCACCACCACCGATCCTGAGGGGGCACGAGGCATGAAAGTAGGGGATGTGGGGATTCATTCCCTGCGGATACTGGGCGCAAATGCTCACCAGGAAGTAATTTTGGGGAACCTTGGGGAACAACTACGTTTGCGCACCGACTGTTTTGATCGCTCCTCTTTTATGCCTGGGGTATTGCTGGCGATTAGAAAAGTTGGAGCCGCTGCGTCGCTGACAGTAGGGCTGGATAAGGTTATGGAGTTAGGGATTTAAGGTGACAAAACCACCTGCCGCAAAAGAGGCAGTGCGCTTAGCAAAAATCGAAGATATGCCGGCCTGGGGGCAGATACAAGCACAAGCCATGCGGGCAGATCTGCAATCCCATTTGGGCCAGGTTGGCCCGCAAACCTTAGCGCTTATCGACGCTCAACAGATTACCCAAGCCTGGCAGCAGGCTCTACTAAGTCCCCCCTCACCTAAGCATCATCTACTCAGTGCGATTAATGAAGGGCAGGTAGTCGGCATGGCGGCACTCGCGCCGGCTCCAAAAATGCTGGTGCAACCCAAGCGCTCTCCACTTGCCGAAAAAAGTGCAGATGCGGAAATCGTAGCGTTAGAGGTAGCCGATTGGGAAAAACACCTGGCCGATGCCTCCCGCCTAGTAAACGCGGTCGGTGACATGCTGCGAAGTTCCAGGGCCGGTCGGGTACAAATCTGGTTAGCTGCCGGGGCGAAAGAAAAAATCCGGTTCTTTAACGAATGTGGGTTTGCTCCTGCCGGTTTGCGGCAAGGCCTAAAAGTCGGCCACGAATCCATGGTGCAGCACCTGTGGTTTACTGACTTGTAATCCCCTTACCGCCCGCTTTCTGGACGAAAGAATAATTGCCAGGTAGGGGCGGTAGAGTAGGGGCATGAGTAATGCAGAGCACACTTTTCGGTTAGCAGGTTCGGTTGGGGTCGCGATGGTTACCCCTTTTCACCCAGATGGCAGCGTGAACTACGATGCTGCGGCAAACCTAGCCAAACACCTGGTAGACCAGGGGGTAGATAACCTGGTGCTTTCAGGTACCACCGGAGAATCCCCCACCACTCACCTAGATGAAAAAGCGCAACTGATTAAGGTCGCCCGCCAGGCAGTGGGGGAGGATATTTTCATTACCGCCGGTGCTGGCTCTAATGACACTGAACATTCGGTGCGGATGGCACGCAGCGCCCAGGAGGCAGGGGCGGATGGGATTTTACTGGTGAGCCCCTACTATTCGCGTCCCTCCCAAGAAGGGCTCTATCGGCATTTCGCGAAAGTTGCCTCCCAAGTAGAACTGCCTATAACTCTGTACGATATTCCCGGACGCACCGGGGTAGCTATTAGCGATGAACTACTAAATCGCCTAGCTGACATCGAAAATATCGTGGCCGTAAAAGACGCCACCGGCAAAGTAGAAGTGGGTGCCCGGCGTATGAATGATACTGGGCTGGCTTTTTACTCCGGTGACGATGGTCTTAACTATTCCTGGCTCACCCACGGCGCTGTCGGGGTAATCAGCGTGGTTGGGCATGTAGCAGCTCCCAGCTACCGCAAAATGGTGCAGCTCGTGGAAAACGGAGATTACCGGGGGGCTATGCACCTTTCTCTAGAGCTCGAACCCCTGGTGAAAGCCTTAATGGGAGGGGGCCAGGGGGCAGTAATGGCCAAGCACGCCCTCGCCCTACAAAAGGTTATTCCCTCCGATACTCTGCGTTTGCCGCTGGCTCCGGCAACCGCAGAGGAAATTGAGCAGCTGCGCGGGGTCCTGGAACGTTTTGAACTGCTTTAAACACCACCGATTACCTGCCCACCTTCCTTTGGGGAATAAGGCAAAGCAAGCACTCTTAGTTTAAGAGATTTTTCGCTAAGCCCCTGCATGAAAGGAGCTTTTCTGGACCCGATGCGCGCGCAAGTTTGCCATAGCCGGATAAACTCGGGAGAATTGGAAATGTGAAACCGCTGTATCCTGAACTTTCTTTACCGCCGAAGCTCAAATCCGACACTATCCGGGTAGTTCCCCTGGGGGGTCTGGGAGAAGTCGGACGGAACATGACCGTATTCGAGTTAAACGGCAAAATCCTGATCGTAGATTGTGGGGTGCTTTTCCCCGAAGAAATCCAGCCGGGGGTTGACTTAATCCTGCCGGACTTTTCCTATCTGCAAGGACGTATGGATCAGGTAGTGGGACTGGTACTTACTCACGGACATGAAGACCATATCGGGGCGGTGCCCTACCTGCTACGCCTACGCGAAGATATCCCCATCTATGGATCTCAACTCACCCTCGATTTTCTGCGTCCTAAACTCGAAGAGCATCGACTCCCAGCGACGCATCTGCATCAGGTCCGGGAAGGCGAAAACATCCAATTGGAGAATTTTGCCTGTGAATTTTTAGCGGTCACCCATTCGATTCCCGATGCCCTGGCAGTTATGATCCGCACTAAAGCAGGAAACTTGCTGGTCACTGGGGATTACAAAATGGATCAGCTGCCCCTAGATAGAAGGATCACCGATCTGCGTGGTTTTGCGCGCATGGGGGAAGAGGGCGTTGACCTGTTCTTAGTGGACTCCACCAATGCGGAAGTCCCTGGCTTTATTGCCTCGGAACGAAAAATCGGTCCGGTAATTCGTCAGGTACTGTCCGAATCCACCGGGCAGGTAATCGTTGCTTCCTTCGCTTCCCATGTGCACCGGGTGCAACAGGTACTGGACGCCGCCCGCGCAGTCGGGCGCAAAGTATGCCTGTCCGGGAGGTCAATGGAACGCAATATGAATATTGCGGCGCAGGCGGGATATTTGGAT
>CAMYAU010000159.1 GCA_947253735.1 uncultured Varibaculum sp.
AGCAGCACGCTCGCTCCAAATCCCAAGATAGTGGTATCCATAGCCCCGGTTTTAACCAGAGAGCCGGGAGTGGAGGGGGTATTTCCTTTTTTCCCGTTAGCTATGTTGGGTCCGGAATTGGTTCCACTGGGGTTTGTATTTCCCGGTTGTGTGCCAGGCTGGGGTCCGCCCGGAGTAGTTCCGGGGTGGGTGCCTGGCTGCTGGCCACCTGGTACCGTACCAGGATCACCGCAAGGCTTACAGGGTTTGCAAGGAGTATCCGGTTTTTCTGTCCGCTCCTTGTAATCCAAAATCACAGTGAACTTAACGGTTCCGTCATCCTGGAGTTCGCAAAGCGTATCAGCCGGGCATTTCATCTTGGAAAAATTCTTTTTACCCTTTTCGGTAAGAGGAACTATTACTTCCGCTTTCTTCCCCCTACTGACCGGATCTTTGGGGTTGAAAGGCTGTCCCGCATGGTTTAGATACTTTACATTGGCGAGGTCGTAGCTAAACATCCCCGCCAGCGGGTTCGGATTTCCTTCCTCGTCGGGGTCATAGCTGGGCATTACTAGCTTTTGCCAATTGCCTTCCTCAACCTGGTCAAAATCTTGTGCGGTGGGAGTTTCCGGAGTAGCAATCGGCTCTACCCCTACCGGAGCAATCGCAATGCGCTTCTTGATTCCCGCTTCATTAGAGCCGGCTTCGATTTTTGCCTTAGCATCTTCCGGGAACGCGGCGTTAGCGTAAGACAGAGTCACCGGAATTTCTGCCTTATCACCCTTCCTGGCATCTTCGTGCGGGGTGACGGTCAGTTCTCCGGTAGTGGCATCGATTGCTACCTTCCAGGGGTTCCCATTGACGTCTACGGTTTCGGGTGCGCTGTAGGTGGCCTTGGTGGCGTTAGCAGCGTCCTTGGTGTAGGTAGTAGTTTTCACCGGGGATTTAACTGCTTTGCCGGGTTCGGTTTTAACTTCCTCGTATTTGGGAGGCAGCATCGATAACCGCCAGGCGCCGACCTTCTTTCCGGCTTTGTCAGCGACTCCCGGGTTCACAGCGCTACCGGCGACTGGCAAGTAAACCCCATACCCATTCGCAAACTTGATGCCTCCTTCGGCTCCTATCGAAATATCATTATTACCGGAGCCAATAACATCACCCGGTCCGGAGAAAATGGCGGCTTTTTTCGTGTGAATAGCGGGTCCCCCAGAAGAAGTGACTGTAGCATCTTCAGCAGTGGAGAAGTTGATATTTCCCACAGAATAAATACCAACCGTTGATGCCGTTGGCGAGGTTTCGTTATAAGCCTTAATAGATAGGCGGGCGCGCTCGGTAACCGACACTTCCTGAGAATCTGTAGAATATATTCCCGATGTTAAACCAGAGGAAGCTCCATTAACATCGATATTAACTTTAGAATCTCCCTTTAGAACAGCCGCTCCTTGGATACCAAAAACGCCATCTTCTAAGGAAGTAGATTCTTTTTGTATCAAATTAGAATTGATATTAACCGTGACGCTGTCAGTAATTGTCGTGGAATAACCTGGGTGAGTGTTAATACCAGTCACGGAACGAAGTTTACCGGTGCCGCTAAAACCAGGATTCAGGTTGATGGTGCCTTTACCGCCGATGGTCAGCGATGCTCCATAAGCTCTAATAGCCCTAGAATTAAGACGTTCGGGATTGGTAATGTCAGTATTAATCGTCAAACTATCCTCTGGGGATTCGACAATAAGCCTGACCATTGGGGTCGTTTGATTGCCGCTTCCTTCACTATAAAACGTCGGGTGAAGAGTGTAGGCGTCACTATGTCCCCTAGACTGCTGATCGATGACATTTTTCCCCTTGAACTTGATGCTTAGCTCAGTCACGCTACTTGCGGGGCGGTTAAAAACCGGTTCAACAAAAGTGCCGTCTCCATACGAACCAGTAAAGTTTGCGCGTTTCAGTACGAAGTTATCGAAGGTCAGAGTATTGGTATCATTGTCCCAGTACCAATAGCCCGAGTCTCCTTCACCATAGATTTTACTATTAAGGCAGTAAGTCCATTCAGCCACATGCATATACTGTTTATTCGGGCATTTTAAATAATAATTATGCTCATGTTGGGCAGCTTTGGTGTATCCCTGCGGGGGAGCTGGGTCGGCTTGAGCTACCGGAGATAGTAGCACCCCGGTCAGGAGTACAAATGCCGCGGCCAGGGCGGAGATTGCTATACGTGCAGTTTTCTTCATGTCTACCTTCTCTGATTCGGGCGAAGAACTCTCAACTATCCATTGTTAACATACTTAACATGGCTTTGACAAGGGAAAATAGGGGTAAAAACCGTGATGAAGTGTGAATCATAGGTTTCGCGGAATAGGTTTCTTTTAAAATAGTGATATCAGTGGGGGGCGGGAGTAAAGCCGCTGACTTTCCCCCCTCGCCCTCGCCTAGATAACATGGAGGGCGTGAGTGAAGCTAATAACCAAAGTGTGCCTGAACAGATTCGTATTCGCGCTGAGAAACGGCAGCGCCTGATTGACGATGGTCGTAACCCCTATCCCATCGCGGTTCCCATCACCCATACCCTCAGTCAGGTGCGGGAAAAATACCCGAACCTAGCGGCCGGGGAAGAAACTGAGGACTTCGTAGGGGTCGCTGGCCGGGTAGTGTTTTCCCGCAATACCGGCAAGCTCTGCTTCGTAACTTTGCAGCAAGGCGATGGCACCCGCCTGCAAGCCATGCTTTCTGCCGCCCAAGTGGGCAAAGAATCCCTAAGCGATTACAAAGCCGATGTGGATCTAGGGGATCACCTGTTTGTTTACGGGCGGGTAATCGCCTCCAAGCGCGGGGAACTTTCAGTAATGGCGCAGCCGGGCGCAGAAGGACAGCCCGCCTGGCAACTCACGGCAAAATCTTTACGCCCCTTGCCGAAAACTTTCAAAACCGAGGACGGGCAGGAAGTTTCCCTCTCGGAAGACCA
>CAMYAU010000160.1 GCA_947253735.1 uncultured Varibaculum sp.
TTTACATACCGCTGCGTCAAAAATGCCCACAAGCGCAAGCGCTTGGGGCATTTTTTCCTTGCGGTAGCGGTGGGATTTGAACCCACGGTGGGTTGCCCCACACAGCATTTCGAGTGCTGCACCTTCGGCCGCTCGGACACGCTACCAGTTACTTCTATTAAGTTGTTGGTGGGTTACTCGCGGCCGAAGGCACCGTAGGTACCTGAGGCGAAAAGCGAGGAAACGCCACCTACTCTTTGGTTGCGGAACCTCGCGAATAGCGAGGAAACGCCACCGGTGGTAACGATGATTCGTTACCAGCATCTGCGTTAACAGACTTTCAAAAGTTTAGCGGATATGGGCGCCAGATCTAAACTTTAGGGCCGAAATGTGACCACTCCCGCGACCTTAGACCGTGACACAGCGATCACTGCTTCTGAATCACGCCGAATGGCGCCACTAATGTAGCGCCACGCGAGCCTATTGATCTACGATCCCGTATAAACGATCGCCGGCATCACCAAGGCCGGGGCGTATATAGGCTTGCGGGGTGAGCCCGTCATCTAGAGCTGCCACCACGACGGTGACGTCTGCCCGTTGACCGATATGTTCTTCCACGTGCTTTACCCCCTCGGGTGCCGCTACTAGGCAGATACAGGTCACGTCCCGAGCGCCTCTTTCCAGGGCGTAGTCGACAGCGGCCACCAGGGTGCCGCCGGTAGCGAGCATGGGGTCAACCAGGAACACTTGCCGGTCTGTTAGATCCTGGGGAAGCCGGTTCGCGTAGGTTTCGATCGCCAGGGTTTCTTCATCCCGTTTCATCCCCAAGAAACCGACCTCTGCCGTGGGCAGCAAAGAGGTCATTCCGGAAAGCATCCCGAGACCGGCCCGCAGAATCGGAATCACGATCGGGCGGGGGGTGGAGATTATTTCTCCTTCCATGGGTTGAATCGGGGTTTCTATCTGTTTAGGAGTTACCCGTACGTGCCGGGTTGCCTCATAGGCGAGCAGGGTAACCAGTTCATCAACCAGTTGCCGAAACACCGAAGAGGGGGTGTCTTTATCTCGTAGAATGGTCAGTTTATGTTTCACCAGCGGATGGTCAATGACTTTAAATTCCATACTTTAAAACTAGCTTGTTTTCGCTTCATGTGCCTACCCTTTTATACCGGCTTTGCGAAAAATCTCTTTCCCGTTTCACCCCCACACAGCGCACCCCTGATCTACGCTAAGAATTACCGCCGAACCAGGAGATATCGATGAAGCAAAGCGAACATGGGATTAGTGAAGCCGACGAAATCAAAGTGCAGAAAATCCCTAATAAAGTTTATGAGGCGGAGCTCTACCGTTTACAGGGGGAACTCGGGAAGCTGCAGACTTGGGTAAAAGCCACTGGCGCCCGGATCGTAGTTATTTTTGAGGGACGCGATGCGGCCGGTAAAGGCGGCACTATTAAACGGATGACCGAGTATCTTTCCCCACGCGTGGCTCGGATAGTGGCTTTGCCTAAACCTACGGAACGGCAAGAAACCCAATGGTACTTCCAGCGCTATATCGAGCATCTGCCTGCTGCTGGCGAGATCGTCCTCTTTGACCGCTCTTGGTATAACCGGGCCGGGGTAGAAAAAGTTATGGGGTTTGCCCGTCCGGAACAGGTGCAACTATTTATGCGTCAATGCCCTATTTTCGAACAAATGCTAGTAGAGGACGGAATCTACCTACGCAAATACTGGTTCAGTGTGTCTGACAAAGTGCAGTACAAGCGTTTTCAGTCCCGCCTGGGCGATCCTTTGCGCCAGTGGAAGCTCTCCCCTATGGATTTAGAGTCGATCACCCGCTGGGAGGATTATTCGCGCGCCAAGGATGACCTGATGGTACATACCGATACTTCGGTGGCGCCATGGCATCATGTTCTTTCTGATTCGAAGAAGCAGGCGCGACTCAACATGATTCACCATTTCCTCAGTTCTATCCCCTATACAGAGATTCAAAGCAAAGCTGAACCGATTAAGCTTCCTCCTCGTCCGGGTTCCAGTGGGTATGTGCGCCCTTCGGTGGCAGTTTCAAAGTATGTCCCAGATTTTGCGGGCGAGGCGGTGCGGATACACAAGCAAAAGAAGCTTGAGGGTAAAGAGGAAGATCTCAAAAAGTATCGTGACCACGAAAACTAGCAACTGCTAATCCTGTAATGTCGGTGGGGTGCCCGCCCCGAGAAGACAGTGCCGGTAGCTAGTAGTTCATAGCTCCTCTCCAATGCCGCTACCGCAGATTTCAGGCTAGCATCTGCGGTAGCAAAGCTACCACCTGTACGTGGCTTTATTGAGGTTACGTCATTAGCGCACTGTTGATGGCTAAGGTTTTTTGCCGGAGCGGTACACCCAATAATGCATGATCGGCAGATTCCAAGCAGTAGTCAACACCGCCGCCACAATCTTTCCCACGTAATACAGCTGCCAGAGGTTTTGGAAAAGCTCCACGATCAGGGAAGTAAACAGAGTGTTGAATCCCAATAGAATCAGGTAACGAAAAATAGATCCCCCGAAGTCACCTTTGGCGGAAAAAGTAATATATTTTTGCGCTAGATAGGCGTAAATCGTGGAGATAATAAAGGCGATTGCCGCCGAGATTCCCGCATTTAGGTGTGCGAACTGCACCAGGACAACCAGGAGGGCAAAATCTAAAACGAATGCGGATCCCCCCGAGAAGAGATATTTCCCCAGCTTTACCCATTTAGCTTTATTCATTAGCGTTAGCCGTCCTCAGTCACCCGATTAGATTCTTCGCTTGAGGTTGCAGGAAGACTTCTTCCATCAAGGGAAATTTTCTTTTCATCCTCCCCGAGGACAGTGTGGGTGATTGCTACTTCCCGGGCGAGTTTTGTAAGACGGCGCTCCGCCGCATTACGCTGCTTGGCCTGCATCAACATATTGTAAAGAACCACTACTACCAGACCGT
>CAMYAU010000161.1 GCA_947253735.1 uncultured Varibaculum sp.
TCTAAAGGTACCCCGATCACTGGAATCGTGACTTTAGAGGCAATAACTCCGGGCAGGTGCGCCGCCAGGCCGGCCCCGGCGATGATGGCTTTCGCCCCCGAGTCCACGGCCTCTTTTAGGATTTGCTCTAAAAGTTCCGGTACGCGATGAGCCGAAGCGATATAAGCCTGATATTCCAATCCGAACTCGTCTAAGCATTTGGCTGCGCCCGCCATTTTTTCTTTATCGGAGGCGGAACCAAAAATGATTGCTACATCCATCGGAAATAATTAACCCCGTTTCTGAATAGGTTTTGTTCTATTTCGGGACAGTAGTTGAGGTATAAACCGCTACCGCTCCTTTCTGAATGGCCCATCTTTCCCAGGATTTGCCCGTTATGAGCCAACAGCCCTTCGATTCCGAAGGAAGATCCATTGGGGTTCTCCCCTAAATATTTGGTAGCAATCTGACCCGAGGCCGAATATTTGCGGTACTGCTCGGGACTCATCACTACCCGTCCTTCACCATGAGAAATCGGTATATGGTGGACTTCTCCCACATCAAAAGAACTGAGCCACGGGGAAGCCACCGAAGATACCGCGGTATGGACGATTTTCGCGACGTGGTGACCACTGTCATTTGCTGCCAGGGTAGGTGAATCCGGATCCAGATCTCGAATCTGACCATAGGGAAGTAATCCGGATTTGATCAATGCCTGGAAACCATTACAGATCCCCAGAATCAGACCCCCTTTGCGCAGCAGCGAATGCACAGCTTCTTTAACCTGCTCTTGGCGCAGCACCGAAACAATAAACTTTGCCGAGCCATCCGGCTCATCTCCCACGGAGAATCCGCCGGGCAGTGCCAATATATCGGCTTGCTCAATTTGCCGAGCGTAGGAGGCCGCGTCCCGGTAAACCTCGGTTACCACCTGAGCACCCTCACGGGTAAAAGCCCGGGTCATATCATATTCGCAGTTAGTGCCGGGGAAAATTGGGATAAAGACCTGTGGATTTTGTTTTCGATAGGGGGCGTGGTGCGTCTTAGTCAGGCAGGTTTCGCTGGAGCGGGAAGCGCTAGTGGTTATGCGACTACCCGCGGTCGGGAAGATCTTTGCTAAAGGTTCTTCCCAGGCTTTTTGCAAAGCAGCCAGGTCTAGGCGCTGACCATTAATGGAGCTGTCTGACCAGCTACTGGTGTACCCCAACAGCGGTAGATCCAAATGCTGGTCAGTTTCGATCAGGAAACTGCCATAGCGGGAAGCAAAGAGGTCTTCTTCAGTGTTGATGTCGAAACCGATCCGGTTTCCAAAAGCCATTTTTGGTAGCGCTTCTGCGATCCCTCCATACCCGAGGGCGGATGCCGAGATCAGATTAATCGCTTGTAGCCTATCGAGGGCAGCTTGGAAAGATTCCAGATCAACTGCCCCCAGCTCATCTGTTTGCACTGGTAACAGGTAGAGACGGTGGTTGCGGGCTTTAAACTCGGGAGTGCGCAATTTATCTGCTTGCTGCATTCCGATAGCGAAGCTTACCAAGGTTGGCGGCACATTCATATCTTCGAAAGTGCCGGACATGGAATCTTTGCCTCCGATGGAGGCCAGGTGGAAGTGGCGCAGAACGCGGTTAGCTCCTAGCAGGGCTTCTACCACGGTTCCCCATTTTTCGGGGTCTTCGCCCAGGCGCGGGAAGTATTCTTGGAAAGTGAAATACAGGTCGCGATAATCTATCCCAGCTGCGGCTAAGCGCGACATTGATTGCACTACCGACACGATAGCGCTGTGATAGGGGCTAAGTTTGGCCAGTGAAGGTTCAAAACCGTAGGCCGCTACTGAGGCTACCTCGGCCTGTCCGTCCTCAACCGAAACAAGCTGGGCGCTGACTTGGGAGGGGGTGCGTTGAAACTTGCCCCCGTAAGGCAGGGTCAAAGTGGTGGCACCAATCGAGGAATCAAAGATCTCGTTGAGTCCCCGCTGAGAACAAATATTTAAGTCCGCCAGGTTATTTGCTAGTTTTTCCTGCAGGTTTGAACCAGAAACTTCCCGCTCGGGAACGATTTGTCCACCCGAGGCTGCCTTAAATTTAGCTTGGGAACGTACCCCGTTGGTGTCCAGGAAGTCTCGGGAAATATCGACGATAGTTTCTCCCAAGTAATGCATCACCAGACGCCGCTCAGCAGTCACGGTGGCCACATGGGTTACTTCTACGTCTTCACTGGCGCACGCATCATAGAAAAACTGCAGGTCTGCAGGGTCGATACACACCGCCATCCGCTCTTGAGATTCCGAGATCGCTAACTCGGTACCATTTAGTCCCTGGTATTTCACCGGTACCCGGTCGAGTTCAATTTCCAGTCCGGGAGCCAGTTCTCCGATGGCAACGGAGACTCCCCCGGCCCCAAAGTCATTACATTTCTTGATTCGCTTCGCGACCTCACCTCTACGGAACAGTCGCTGAATCTTGCGTTCAATAATCGGGTTACCTTTTTGTACCTCTGCCCCGCAGGTTTGGGAGGAGTCTCGAGTGTGAGTCTTGGAAGATCCGGTAGCTCCCCCGATCCCGTCACGTCCGGTGCGTCCTCCGATCAAGAGGATGAGATCCCCGGGGGCGGGTTCTTCGCGAATAATGTTCTCCGCGGGAGCCGCTCCCACCACGAAGCCAAGTTCTAGGCGTTTCGCGCGATATCCGGGGTGATAGATTTCTTTAACGTAGTTGGTGGTCAGCCCGATCTGATTACCGTAGGAGGAATATCCGGCGGCTGCCCGCTGGGTGATTTCCTTACTGGAAAGTTTGCCTTCTATCGGGTCATCTATCCGAGGATCGGCACTGCCAGAAATTCGCATGGCCTGATAAACGAAAGTGCGTCCCGATAGGGGATCTCGAATAGCTCCCCCTATACAAGTAGAAGCCCCACCGAA
>CAMYAU010000162.1 GCA_947253735.1 uncultured Varibaculum sp.
ACATAGGAGATGGAAATAAAAACAGAAAGGAGCTTGAGTTGGCGACTAAAGATAAATGGATGGATCAGCGTCCGTGGGAAGATCCATTCCCCGACCAGTATCCAAATGCTAATGGGTATGGGGCGCAAGGAGCGTTCGGGCTAGTGTCCCTAGCCTACGAGCACATAAAGGAAACCGGGGGTAAAGCTAGCAAAAAGAATCTAACTAAGCTCACTGGTTGCTTGTATCTGGTGGTTAAGGCTGCGCAGGAGCGGCAAGGCAAATTTAATGGCCTATCTGATGGGCTTAACACTCGCTTACGCGGCGGTATCCGCTCAGTGTTGGCGGTTAACCCGTTCCCCTTAAATGGCAGCGAGGACGAGATTAAGGCCTGGATGAACGGGGCGGTGGCCACTTTAACTGTGTTTGCCGACCTTGCCCGCGACCTGCTTGTTGCCCCACCGGAAGACCTGAAAAAAGTTCTATAAATCAAGGAGAGAAATAAAATGAGTTCGTTAAATGTTTTGTATGCCCTTATTGCCGCTTCAATGGTAGATGAGGAGGGCAAAGACTTCTTTACCTACTCCGAGGAAGTATCTGATCTTGCCTTAGAGCTTAAATGCTCGGTGGCTTCGCCTAAAGGTAGCGTTGTTCGCCGCCTAGAAGAACTAGATGAGGCTGTCCCGATTAAGGGCGTGCTTTGCGGGATCGAGCCGAGCGAGGGCAAGGATAAGCGCGGAATCATCACCCTATACACGGGTAATCAAGATAGTGAGGATGGTACTGAAACCTTCCGTACTGAGTGGGTGACTAATAAGCGGGGTGCCAATATGGTTTACCGGGCGCGCGCTTTGCTTGGTCACAACGTAGTGGTGTTTAAGTCCAACCAGGAGATGAAGAATCGCAAAGGTTCGGTTCGTATCTGCCTGCACATTATCGACCACGGGGTCAATAAGGATTGGCAGGTGAGCGAGAAGGACCGCAAGGGTCGGCCTATGCGGATGGCACCGAAAAACTGACCCCGCCAACAAATAGATAGTGACACGAAAAGTCCCCCAGGGCGGCAGGATTTTATTCCCCGCCTTGGGGGAAAAACTAAATAGAAAGCGAAAGAAAAATGGTATCTAATGCGGCGGCTCAGGCTCGGGAAAGCGCTCGGCAAAAAGACGGCAAGTTCGGGGCGCAACAAAAAGCCGAATCCGGACTATCTCTTGTCCCAGATGATGAGTATTTTAACCACTCTCAAGAGATGAAGAACGTCTACGTGGACGAGGGTGAGAACACCATCGAAACCTACACGGATGAGATGGGTAATCTTAACCGCGAGTATCTGCCCGCTATGATTATTTCCCGGCCTAACGGGACTGTGGAACAAGAAGTTTATGCCCGTTATGGCGTGTTGCAGGCGGTTAAGGGATACCACGAGGACGGATCGCTTGCCCTAGAGGAGATTTATCAGGGCGGGCAGCTCCATTCCTATACGCATCCGGCCAAGGTTACTTACGACGAAAAAGGTAAGAAGAACTTTGAGGAGTGGCGCGTAAATGGGGCGCTGCATCGGATCGGCGGGCCAGCCAAGGTCACTTATTGGCCAAATGGCCGTCCTGCTCGGGCTTCGTTTTATTTCCAGGGCGAGCTGCTGATTATTAGGTCTTATGACGAGTCCGGTCGGGAGGTAACGTTTGATCCGGTCGATTAGACTCGGTTCGCTTTTTTCTGGTTCTGGCGGGTTCGAGCTTGCTGGGCAACGGTCTGGTATCACCCCTGTTTGGGCCTCGGAGATTGCCCCGTTTCCAACGCTAGTGACTTACCGGCGTTTCCCGGATATGGCTCGCTACGGGGACGTATCAATAATTGATGGAGCGAAGGTTCCAAAAGTAGACGTTGTTACTTTTGGTTCGCCCTGTCAGGACTTATCGGTTGCAGGTCAAGGGAAGGGCCTGTCTGGTTCTAGGTCAGGGCTTTTCTTTGAGGCAATAAGGATCATTAAGCAAATGCGCACGGCAAGCGGCGGCAGGTATCCACGGTTCGCTGTGTGGGAGAACGTTCCTGGCGCGCTTTATTCCAATAAGGGGGCAGATTTTCATGAAGTGCTTGGGCAAATCGTCTCAGTTAAAGACGAAAGGAAAGCAAGTAAACTTCCTAGACCTGGAAAATGGAGCCAGGCAGGGGCTATCGTGGGCAAAGGGTTCTCGCTTGCCTGGCGAGTTCTCGATGCGCAATACTTCGGAGTGCCCCAGCGTCGCAAAAGAATCTACCTTGTTACGGATTTTGCAGGCCGATCCGCACCCGAGATTCTTTTTGAGCGAGGTCGCGAGAGCGAGCCTTCTTGCCCGATCCGGGCCGAAGAAAGATCACCTGCCGGAAAAACTAAAGAAAGCCCTGGAGGGCTAGATACCGCCGTTTTTGGGTTTAACGCTATCCACTTAGAGCGCAATAACCCCTATGGCAGTTTCGGGGTGGAACTAAACGTCAGTAAAACTTTGGATACTTCTGGCCTTTCCCCTACTTGTAATCAGGGCGGGGTGGCCGTGGTGGAAGGCATGGATATTCGCAGGCTCACCCCTACCGAATGCGCGCGCTTGCAAGGGTTCCCGGACTGGTGGACAGATGATCTAGCGATAGATGATCCATCCGAAGCCGAACTGGATTTTTGGGTCGGTGTCCACGCTGACTGGGATAAGGCGCGGGGGCTGAAGAAAACTAAAACGCCTGCTCAGGTTGCCAGGTGGCTGAAAAATCCGGTATCGGATGGGCAGCTATATTCGCTTTGGGGTAACGCGGTGGCTGTGCCATGCGCTAGGTTCGTGTTATCCCGGCTGGCTCAAAGCGCGCAGTCTTCGACTGCCATCCAGAACTGAACGCCGGAGGCTTTAAGGAAGTATTTTCCTTTCTTTGCCCCAAGGATTTTGCT
>CAMYAU010000163.1 GCA_947253735.1 uncultured Varibaculum sp.
GAAACAGGCAATTACTTCTTTGCGCGCTGCCGCGGCGCTCCATCCCACGGCGGCGGTTTGCGGAAAACCCCGGAAAGTAGCGGCCGCGCGCCTGGCCGCATTAGAGGCTATGGATCGGCGACGTTACGCAGCCCCGATTGGCTGGATGGATGCTAGTGGCGAGGGCGAATGGGCGATTGCCCTGCGCTGCGCGCAGCGCGACCCGGATCGCGCCGACACTTACCGGGTGATTGCCGGGGCGGGGATTATGGGAGATTCTGATCCGCAGCGCGAACTAGCTGAAACTGAAACCAAAATGTCCCCGATGCTCCGCGCCCTCCAGGCGTAAACCAAGTTCGTTGAAGAAGCATCCCTAACTAATTCTGGGATAACGAAAATAGGTTTCCAACTGCTACCGCAAGCAACATTGGTGGCGCCATCGATTTTCTTGATTAAAGCGAAATTAATTGTATTGGAAGACCCCATAGGACCTATGGGCCAATTTGTCCTTACAAAGAAAGGTTTTTTGAGGATATTTTCACCACCTAACTACAAGAAGTTTATCTATATTAGCAGCTCACAAAACTATGAATAGTTATTTTAGGCAGAAATATAAAATTTTACAGCACACTTTTCTACTGTATAACTTTGTCCTAATAAAAAGGGTTACCCCTCCAGAAATTTCCACTAACCAATCGAAGGGAAAATAAATGAACGAAAACAAACGGTCCATCCGCTTGCTTGCGTTGATAGTGGCAACACTTTTTGCAATGACAACACTATTTTTTGCGGGTTCCGCTGCAAGTGCCTGGGCTCAGGATCCTGCAGGGCCTAAACACATCACTGCGTTGAAGTTCAGCGTACTTAATTACGGGTTTGGCCAGTCCCCCAGCGGAGTTCAGGTTGGATGTTCCACCGAGCACGTAATGGTTGAGTCCAAAAGGTTTTTACAGGCTGACCAGAATGCAGATGCTTGGAAAGATGCTACCGGGACCTTTGCCCCCGAATTTAAGTATCGCGTTAAAATCGGCTTTAGCACCAAAGCCGGTTATGATTTTGACGGTCTGGCAAAAGACCAGATTGAACTGGAAACCGGCGAAAAAGCGGTTGAATACGATGCCGCAAATAAGCTAGCTACATTCGAGCTGAAGCGCATTCCCGAAAATCATACACTTACCTTCGAAACCAATGGCGGCAGCCATATTGCCCCGGTGACTAAACCAGAAAATACTCTCGTCGATTTGACGCAATATAAGCCGACCAAAGCTGGTTTTAAATTTGAAGGATGGTACGGACAGGCAGAACTCACGCAAAAAATGGACGAAGTGGCTTTAGGGCAGAACATCACCGTGTACGCGAAGTGGACTGAAGATGAAAACGCAGCACCCGAAAATCCGCAGCCTGCACAACCTGGTGATTCAGAAAATCAGCCGGCACCGGCCCCCGCTCCCCAGCCTGCCCCGGAGCCCAATCCCGCTCCGGAACCGAATCCTGCCCCTAAGCCAAAGCCTTCTGCGACTAATAGGGCTACTGCCTCGGTAGGTACCGGTTCCAAAGTTATAGAAGCAGCCAAGCAGAACCCCCAGGTAAAGGCACAAACCCCAGTTACCGGTAGCCACTCCCTACTGGCAATCCCGATGTCTATTGCGATGACCGCCGCCGGCGCGGTACTGATTGCCTCTCGCCGTAAGAAAGCAATCATTTAAGGAAAACTCGGGTTAACACCCAAAGACTCCTAAAGAATTTTAGGCAGCCAGATTTTTCTGGTTGCCTAAAATTTTTATCCCCCACCCTAGTCGGGTAGGAGCCTCAGCACTCAAAGAGAATAATCACCCGCCAAGCAAACGAGCTACTGATCGGAATGAACAGGAGAGAAATCAGCCCTGCTGGCGGTCACGAATCGACTAGCCTCCAAACTAAAGCACGCCCTCGGAACGCAAAACCTAACTAGAGGGCAGCTAACTCCCGAAGAATTTCGGATTCCAAAGTCGCACGCCGAGATCGCAAATCCGGTAAATAAGCATTAATTTCTACGATTTCTCGACGCGGATTTTCACAAAGAATCGCTTTCAGTTCCTCAATATCCTGGGCGCAGCGGTAATCCCACCCCAAACCAGCTGCTAGCGCAGAGAGATCGAAACGCTGTGGCGTCAAAAAGTAGCGTTTAAATAAATCTTGGTCACTGGCATCACCATGTTCCAGGGTAGCGAAAATACGCCCTCCCCCATCGTTGAGCACCATTACCTGTACAGTAGGCGTGTCCTCCAACTGGCCGGTGAGCAAGCCGGTCAAATCATGCAGGCAGGTCAAATCCCCGGCAATTAACCGCACCGCACGCCCGGTTCCGGCAGCTAGCCCCAGGGCGGTGGCGATGTTTCCATCAATGCCAGAAAGTCCCCGATTCGCGCAATACTTGACACCCCGGTCGCCGCGTGCCGCCGAATCAAAAGCACGAATAGTGTTGGATGCACCGAGCATTGTCAGCGGGGGCGCGCCGGCAGCGACTACTTTTCCCCCGTTCGGTTTAGCCAGTACATTACTTGAACAATTAGACTCTCGAAAAGAGCCGTTACTGGCTGCGACTTCCTTTAAAGGTTTGCTGGGATCTTGGTATGCCCACGCCTCATACACGTCCTCATAGATACGGGCGAGAGCGTAAGGATCTATCCCCATTTCCAGTTCCCGCAGGTTATCTCCAAGTTCCGGAGCGTCCTCGAGAGAAGACATCCGCAGGCGATGCGCAACTTCATTCGCTCCCTGTCCGCTTTCACCGGAAGTGGCAAAAATATGATTTTTTATTTGCCCCGAAGTCTTAGCTCCCACTTGCGCAGCTATTTTCGTTAATTCGTGGGGAGTGAGCGCAGCATAGTTGGCGTTTTGCC
>CAMYAU010000164.1 GCA_947253735.1 uncultured Varibaculum sp.
GGCTGGCAGAGCCGATGGAAAAAGGCGGGGCGCACGTGGCGAAAGTCGCGGCTTCCGGACATGGCTTTTTAGATACTGAACTGATCCCCTCTACCGCTATTACCAGCGAAGCGGCGCGCGCCTTTGGGTCGGCACTGGCTATTACTCACGCTGGCGGAGCCGACTGGTATGGCCAGCCTCCTCTAAATTATTCCGGCCCCGGTTACATGGGACGCTCCCGTTTGGATTTAATTTATGAGGACAATAGGAAGAGCTGGGGCGAGTTTTTCGCTGATCACCGGATTATGCCCAACCTGCCGCCCGCCCTCGCTAACGGTTCTATAGATTCCTCAGGAGCAGCAGTTTTAGAGAAGCTAGCAGAACGTTTACGAGATGGGATCTTCGATGTTCCCGAACCGGTCCTCGTAAAAACCAGGGCCGCCCGAATTCACGGCGATCTGTGGACCGGGAATGTAATGTGGGCATCCTCGGGGGCGTTAAAGCGTTTCCCTCGCTTGGCAGGACGGGGAGCTACCCCCGATCGAGCCCTTCCTAAAGTGGTGGGGGTACTGATAGACCCGGCTCCAGCAGGCGGACATGCGGAAACTGATTTGGCGGCTCTGGGAGTTTTCGGACAACCCTACCTGGAGGAAATCTATCAGGGCTATAACCAGGTTTCTCCCTTAGCTTCTGGGTGGGAAGAACGCATCGGTCTGCACCAAATCCACATGTTGGCAGTACACGCCAATCTTTTCGGTGGTTCCTACGGCCCCCACACGATTCAGCTGGCCCGACAGTATCTCTAAGAGTTCGAACTCTCCGCGCTAATAGTTTTCGCTTTTTACAGATTAGGGATAAATTTCGCGGGCGCTTGTGGCCCCGCTCCTTGCGATGCCCACAAACGGGTTAGGCTAGTTTCATGAATCACATTATTGCCTTACTTATGGGCGTACTACTCTTAGTCGGTTCCCTTTGGATTCGCCTTGGCAGCACCAGAGCCCGTTTTTGGATCCCGAAGCAGAAGAAAGATATTTCCCGCTCCGGCATCCTGATTATGGATGAACGTTGGATGTTGGTGTTCTTACCGGCACTCGGATTGTTCTTTCTAAGTATCGGAGCGACCCTTCCCGCTAATGCCGCCGTGCGCCCTTGGAACTATCTCCTGTTGACGATCTCTTTAATCGGCGCTTTTATCGGTTTGCTGGGATTAATTTGGGGATTAACTAACTTCTATTATCCAGAGGGCGTACGTCCGGCTTGGTTGCGCGCCTACTATCGCCAGCTAGGATTTGCGCCTTCCCGGGGTACCCGCCTGGTACCCGCCTGGTACCGAGAACAAATGCAAGATGGGCATTTTGAGGATCCCCGTCGGGGTCACAAAGGCTTAGAACCGCGAGAGGACCATGAAAAGAAACTGACCAATAATCGCACCCACCAGCAGAATAAGAAAAAGCGGCGGCCCCGTTAGAGAGGTTAGCTACCGCAGGTAACGGGCGGATTTCTGAAGCTAAGCAACCATCGGTTTTTCATTCATAAAACATCCAGAAAACACCCAGAATCAAAACAGTTCTTAGTGTCAAGATGGGGACACAGCAAGTAATAGGAGATCAAGATTCATGACAAATAACAATGAGTCGCCCCGGCCCCAAAACGGTAATAATCCAATTGACGACTGGGAAATGGATGATTGGCAAAGCGCAGGCTGGCCTGGAGAAATCCCGGAACCTAACGGCAATACTTTTCCGGCAGTTAGCCAGCAGAGCAACAGCAATATTAACACCGGAGAGACCACAGACGGGCAACCGGAATTAAACGGGAGGATTACCGGTATTCAGCCCGGTATTCCGGCAGTAGGCGGCGAAGATTCCTCTTACCGCAGTGACATTAGCCCTCAGGCTAGTATGGGTATTCCCGCGGGGCAGACCCATCCTGAGGGAGCCTCCTCCCCTTACCGCTCAGGCCTTAGCGGCGCGGCCTCCTCGCAAAACAATAACTTTTTCTCCAACACATTTGGGGAAGAACAGGCGGGAGCCACTGGCGGATCTCCTTTCTCCCCCTCACTCGAGCAAGATGTTTTTTCCGCGCAACAGCCCGCTTGGGAACCTTCCCCAATGCCAGCTAAACGTAAAGAAAAAACTAAACGTGGCCCGGGTTGGCTCGCTACTATCGCAATTGCGGTGGCTGCTGCCCTGTGTGTATGGCTACTGCCGGCAGAATTGGGCTCGCGCACTGCGGCTCTTGGCAAATCGCCAGTGAAAGTGGCTACGGAAGCACCAGTGGTCCAAGCTAGCGCGCAGAACACCAACTGGGAGGCGGTCGCTAAAGCCGTGCAGCCCTCGGTAGTAGCCATCCAGGTGGATGCCGGAAATTCTGGAGAAACCGGATCTGGGGTGATATTTGATGAGGCTGGACACGTAATTACCAACTATCACGTAATCGCCTCTGCCATTTCCGGGAGAGCAAAAGTCCAGATCGAATTATTCAATGGAAAAATTTACGAAGCGAAGATTCTAGGATCCGATGCTTCCACCGACCTGGCAGTTCTGGAGTTTGTAAAGCCTCCCAAAGATTTACAGATGGCCGCGCTGGGAAGTTCCTCAGATTTGCGAGTGGCTCAGCCAGTAGCGGCTATAGGTTCCCCTCTAGGACTAGAAAATACTGTAACTACTGGAATTATTTCTGCCCTGGATCGCCCAGTGGTAGTTACCCAATCTTCGGGAGGGTCTGGAATCGAAATTCCTAGACTTGGTGATCGTTCTGGTGCTGGGGAGCGGGTAGTAACTAATGCCATCCAGGTAGATGCCGCGATTAACCCCGGAAACTCTGGCGGCCCCCTCTTCGACGCCTCGGGTAAGGTTATCGGGATCAC
>CAMYAU010000165.1 GCA_947253735.1 uncultured Varibaculum sp.
AGCGGATAGCATTGCCGCCTCCTTCTTAATCGGAGGTGGTGGTGTGCTTGCCGATTAGGGCCTGCCCCATGCCTTTCAGATCTAGCTTGCCAGCAGCCGCCCTACCTAGCAGTGCCCCGACGGACATAAACAGGGCGGAGACTAAGAATCCGAAAAACCCGTGAGCTACGGCCATATAGGCCAAGAAGGCACCAAAAAAGATACCGGATATGGTGGTCATTTTATTTTCCTTTCCGGCGAAGCTTACTTCAGATCCTTGTTTTCCTTTTCTTCCTCGTCCTCGTTACTGGGAACATGTACATCAGTTACCTTGATGTTTACTTCGGTAACTTCCAAGCCCACCAGTCCTTCGACAGCGGAAAAGATAGCTTCCCGTACCTGGTCGGCTACTTGGTGTACCGGGTAGGGGTATTCCACGATCAGCACCACATCCAGCGCGGTTTGGGTCTGCCCGATTTCTACGGAAATTCCCTGGGTAATGCTTTCTGAGGCGCCGACTTTGGAACGTAAAGCTCCTAGGGCGCGGGCGGCTGAGGTGCCCAAATCGTAAACTCCGGGGATTTCTTTAATCGCCAGGCCAGCAACTTTGGCTACTACTTGATCTGCAACTGTGGTCAACCCCTGACCTTGATCCTCAGCCACGTTATTTGTAGGGATTAGTTCCTTGGCTTCTTCGGTAGTAGGTACGATAGTCGGGTTCTGCTTAACTTTTTTCGTATTTGCCATTATCTCTATCCCTAATAAGTGTAATCTTCGTTTAAAAACCGTAATCCAGAGGTCTGTTGCCCAGATTTATTAGCTAATTCGAGGTTATCGAACATTGATCTACTATGCGAGTGCTAGCGTTTTCTTGATGCGCGTTTGGGGGAATTTCCCGATACTATCGGTTTATGACTAAAGGACAAGATCAAAAAGAAGATGCAGTGCAGCGGCCAGATGCAGCTGATCTCAGCTCTGTAAACAAGGCGGTGGTTTCGCCTAAGGTGAACGTAGAAGGTGAAATCTCTAGTGAAGTATCTCAGGGTGAGGGTAGTACGCCGACTTCCGCCCTCGTCGGGGACTCCGGGGATATTAAAAACGAAGACGAAAAAATAGTGGGTGAAACTGACTACGAGGGTGCGGAGCCTAGCGAAAAGCAGAACGAAGAGGAATCCAGCGAGTCTGCTAACCAGGATTTGAAGATTCCCGAGATTTTACCGTTAGCAGGTGCTCGTGAGGAAGGAAATACCGATTCACAAGAAAAAGATTCAGAGGGCGAAGATGAACGGGTTTGGGGTAATCAAGTTGGCGGGCATGTTGACCGGGAGCAAATTTCAGGGCAACCGGTGGGGAGTTCCTTTGATGTTTCTCAGATTTCGGTAAAGAAATCTGAACTAGGAAAACGGAAACATTCCGGTTTTCGGCGCGCCACCTCCTGGATATTAGGGCTAGTAAGCGTAGTGGTGGTTATTGGCTTAGCGCTTTATGCCAGTGGATTGTGGCAAAAGATTTTTACTTCTGAAGGTGCTTCTTCGCCTCAAGAAGGAACAAAAGCCTACTTAGGGGCATTGCTGGATAAGGACGCCCAAGGTTTGTGTGCGCTTTTTGCTCCGCAGGCCCGTAAAGAAATACTGGGAAAGGCTGCTAAAAAACCCGAGGGCAATAGCTTGGAGCAGTGTACAGATTACATGAAGGAACAGTTAGCGATGTCTCCGGGTAATCCCAAAGCTAAGCTAGATGACTTTAGGTATGCTCCCGATCGTAAAGTAGATGTTGGTAAAGTAAAAGCGATTTTAATTAAGGATAAGAAAGGCACCCCCTTACAAGCTGTTGGTTGGCTACAGGTAGATGGCCGTTGGTATCTGGCGGGGCCGCAGGCACAACAGCAAGTGATGATGAAGTATTATCAAGCCCAGGGGGCGCAGGGTAAGGCTAAGAAATAGGGTTTAGCTGTCGTCCTCGGTCTCGTCGTCGGCGAAACGCTCATCAATGTTGGGGTCTTGCGTGTCCTCGAGGGCGGGAGATAGCTCTTCCCATTCCTCCTCGTGGTTCTCCCAGTCGCCACTGGGGGAAAGCACCAGTTCACTGCGGTGCTCACGGAAGGAATCGGGGGTAGCCATATAGACGTAGGCTTGCACATCTTGGGTGGGGCCTTCCCAGGTGCTGTCCTCGTCCGGGAATACCTCTACCCGCACGGTTTGGCGGGTGTACATATTATTGGGGTCACCTTCGCCCAGGTAGCCTTCGTATTCATCGAGTTCTTCGAGGGTTTCTTCAAATAGGCGCTGTTCTACTAAGAGGATCTGTCCTACGATTCCGGTCCCGCCGATAGAGCGGATTGCCATCGGGTAGGAGGCTCCGATATACAGGGAAGCTTCCTGTAGATATGCCGGGGCGAATTCGGTCACCGCGGCTTTCAGACTGGAGCCAAAGCCGCGTGAACCAAGTTTCAGGGTGCCGTAGACGAATAAAGGTAGGTATCGCGTGCTCATGTTTTTATTTTCTCAGTAGCGAGCGGTTTTCGGGCGTCTTTGGGGCGGCGTTTTGGTTTGAGATCTCCAGTGGGTAGAAAAAGGGGGTTGTGTCTACTGGTAAAAGCGTTTTCTTTGTTTTTTGGGGAGGTAGCGAAAAATAAAAAACTAAAGTTGAGTCTTACTGACTTAAGTTTTCGCCTCCAGAATAATTTGCTAGCACTAAGAGATTTAGAGTGCCAAAATAATAGACATGAGGCCGAGAAACTCTCGGCGAGAAGATTTCCCGCGGCTTCGCGGGGGTAAGGAGTAATCATGGTTCGCAGGTATGATCCCTTCCGCCAGATGGAA
>CAMYAU010000166.1 GCA_947253735.1 uncultured Varibaculum sp.
GATGTGTATAAGAGACAGGTACTGGCGGCGTCGCAGGCGCGGCCGGAACTTTTGGTGCCGCAGGGGCGGCTGGGGGTTTAGGTGCTGCCGGTGCCTCGTTATCGGAGGGCGGCACTACCTGTCCCTGGGCAGTCATGGTGCCAGGATAGCCCGTGTGTACCTGCGGGTATGCCCACTGTACTACGTGATGGTCGCCCTCGCGCTTGATCGATGAAGGAATGCCGGCTCCGGGCAGATCTTCCGGATTTTCCGGCAAACTGGGTGCCGGGGGAGCTGCCGGTACCGCGGGAGAAGCAGCAGCTGCAGCTGGCGCTGATTCCTGCGGTGCAGCCGGAGCAGAAGCGGAGCTGGCTTCGCTTGCTTCCCCTACGCGACACACCACGGTGCCCACGTCTACCGTTTCGTCCTCTTCCACCAAAATCTCGGTGATTACTCCCGCGATCGGAGAAGGGACTTCGGAGTCAACCTTGTCGGTAGATACCTCTAGTAAAGGTTCGTCTACTGCTACTTGATCGCCGACTTTCTTTAGCCAGCGAGAAACCGTACCTTCGGTTACAGATTCGCCCAGAGCGGGCATCTCAATATCTTGTGCCATATTCTTAATCTACCTTTCTGGACTTTAGGAATGTAAAGGTTTGCCGGCAAGAGCCATCGCGGCCTCGCCAATTGCTTCATTTTGGGTGGGGTGAGTGTGAACTAGCGCAGCCAAATCTTCGGGGAATGCTTCCCAGTTAACCATCAACTGACCTTCACCAACCAGTTCACCGACGCGTTTACCGAGGGCGTGGAAGCCCACAATCGGGCCGTTCTTTTGTGCCACCAGTTTAATAATGCCGCCGGTACCAAGAATCTGGGATTTGCCGTTACCAGCCAGGTTATATTCGGTGACTTTTACCTGATCTTTTCCGAACTTTTCTTCCGCTTGCATTTGAGTTAACCCAACCGAAGCTATCTCGGGTTCGCAGAAAGTTACCCGCGGAATATTGTGCTCTACCAAGGGTTCAGGATCTAGTCCGCCGAGGTACTCTGCCAAGAAAATGCCTTGCGCGAAGCCGCGGTGGGCAAGCTGTAAGCCAGGAACAATATCGCCGACTGCGTAAACTCCGGGAATATTAGTCATTAAATGCTCATCTACCGGGATAAAGCCACGATCAATATTTACCCCGATTTCCTCGAAACCCATAGCTTGGGTACGGGGACCGCGTCCTACCGCCACCAGCAGCAAATCGGCATCGAAAGTTTCTCCGGTCTGGGTTTTAACCTGTACCGAGTTTTCATCTTGGGTGACTGAAGCGAACATGGTGTTGGTTTTAAAGGCGATGCCGCGGCTGCGGAAGGCACGCTCTAGGCCTTTGGAAACAGAGGCATCCTCGTTATTAGCTAAATGGGGCAGCCCCTCAATCACGGTTACCTCGGTGCCCAAAGAGGACCAAAGGCTAGCGAATTCAATCCCGATCACTCCGCCACCGAGCACGACCGCCCGCTTGGGAACCCAATCGAGTTGCAGTGCCTGATCGGAGGTGATTACCCGTCCTTCGATAGCCAAACCGGGTAGCGACTTGGAATATGATCCAGTTGCTAATACTAGGTTCTTCCCCTGGTAGGTTTCATCTCCTACCTGCACAGTGTTGGCATTGACCACCCGGCCCCAACCTTGGATGTAGTCAATCTTGCGGGACTTGACCAAGCCTTGCAGGCCCTTGTGTAGGCGGGAGATGGTTTGCTCACGAAAACGTCCGACGGTTTGCATATCCACGCCGTCAAAACTGGCGTTGACTCCCAGACGGGAAGCCTCTTTAATCGCATCAACCGTTTCGGCCACATGCAGCATGGCTTTGGTGGGAATGCATCCCCGGTGTAGGCAGGTGCCGCCTACTTTATCTCCCTCGATCAGAGCTACTTTCATTCCCAGTTGGGAAGCGCGCAAGGCGGTAGCGTATCCACCGCTGCCCGCGCCCAAGACTACAACGTCATAGGTGCTCGTCATTGTGATGTTCTCCTTGATAAAATCACGGCTATGTCCGGCTACGACCTGGCGGGCAAGATTCTAAAAGAGGTTTCGCCTCTGCCGGTGGTTTTTCAGACACCTGCCCACATTCTTTCATCTTTGTCCGCTAAACGCACGGTCAATACGAAGCTTTCTCAAGGCAGCGAAGAAATGTGAAGGGAAATACAAAATGCTTTGGGTGGTGGTCTAAAGGCAGAAAGTGATGCTGCGAGCTGAGGCGGGTAGAATCTTAAGGGCAGTTACCGCAAACTTCGGAGAATACAGTGTCAGCATCTATATCCACGTCGCAGCCTCATCGGGATCCGCGCACCGCCTCTTGGGGGCTGGGGCGAATCTTTATGGCAGGGTTGGTGGTATTCTCGGTGATTGCTCTATTTCACGAGTTTTCAACCCTCCCAGCGGCTGGTTCTGCCGGTTATGGGTTAGCGATGTTGTCACTAGCGAATGTGGCGCACTGGATCGTGCTTTCTGTTGCAGTGATTCACAATGGGCGGCGGATGCGGCTTCTCGCTTGGGGGCTCAGCGGGATAGAAACTCTGCTGCTAGTGCTATTTGCTTTGGTGTTTTCGTCGCCGAATTTGGGGCGGGCGCAATTGCTTTTTAATTGGGGCGAGATCTACTACTATTTTCCCGCGATTCTCACGGCGTTAACGGTTATCTGGCTGTTGGTTTCTTCTCCGCTGCGGGGCAGCAGCAGCTAAACCAGATTGGGGTAGGCATTTTGCCTAAGAGCCTCATATAGGCCGATAGAAGCGGAAATAGTTAGGTTTAGGGAACGCAAATGCGG
>CAMYAU010000167.1 GCA_947253735.1 uncultured Varibaculum sp.
TCGCTAGATGCGCATCCTCAAGGCGAAAACGCGAAGAAAGGCAAGTCCCTGGGCTAGTGTCTGTGCCGGTATTGGGGAAAGGTCAGCCAATCCCCATAGGCTATTTTGCACGATAAATATGTCGACGGAAAAGCGTAAAGACAATCAGACCCAGTACAGCAGTGCAGCCACAAATTAGCATCAAATTCGCGTAGCTGGCGGCGTCTCCGGTGGCTCCAGTAAAAGAAGATCCTGCGAGAGTATTAGCTCCCATGAGGCTGCCGATGATGGAGATACCGATAGAGGCGGTCACATTCATGATCAGGTCATTCATGCCCACACCTCGCCCGGATTCCTCTTTAGGTACGGTGCCCAGCACGGTGGAAACTACCGGCGAATACATCAGGCCGCAGCCAGCGTAGAAAACGCAAGCAAAAATGGTGAGCTGCAAGAATCCTGATTCCACGCTAAAAGCGGCTCCGAACCAGCCGATGGTCATCAAAGTACCGGCGGTATAGATTCCAGCCTGTTTCCCTATTTTTCCTACAATCGCACCGGAGCTTATTCCTACTATCGCTGCCACCACAAATGCCCAGACAATGTAATGCGAAACCTTCGTGGTGGTCATTCCATACATGGTGGTGCCGATGGCGTTGAAGATGGGCGAGATGCAGTAGTTCACGGAGTAAAAGACCAGTATCAGGCTGATCGCCAGCACCCAGCGGGTATTTTTGAAAAATTCGGGGGTAATAAACGGATGCTTCGCTTTATTGATATAGATAGCGAAAATGCAGAATAGCACCAGAGCTACTGCCAGCATCCACCAGTTCATGTAAGTGAAGAATAGCGTCAGAATTGCTACCGCCACACCGAAGATGGTGAACCCGGTGGCGTCAATTTTTTCTCCGGTACTGCTCTTATCGGGAAGAGAATGTAGCAGTAAAGGCAAGAATAGGATGGTTACCGCGGGTACGAGGAAAAGATACTGCCAGGCGATGGAGCTTAATAGACCGGCAGAGAAAACCCCGATAGAGGCAGATAGTTGATATCCGGCGGTGAACAGCCCGAAGAAAATAACTTTTAACTCGTCCTTCAGATATTTGGTGGCAATAACCAAAAATACGGAACCAGCTACCTGCTCCCCAGCAGTTTGTAGCACCCGCGCGATAATCACTGTCCAGAGGTTAGGGGTGAAGTAAAAATTTGCTATAAACCCAAATAGGGAGCCTACGAACAGAGTGATCAGCCCCAAGACTACGAGCTTCTTTAGAGAAACAAAATCTCCTAGAGATCCGTAAATGAAGCAAACAATACCCAAAACGATACTGGGAAACGCGGTAATGAGGGAGGCCTGCATGGGCGCACCAACATCCGCTCCCACCTGGGTGTACACAAGGTTGAATCCTTGCAGACACAGAGTACCTAAAATGAAGGTAATTAATAGGGGGATGAGGGCGCGGATTGCCATTTTATTGCTGGTTTCCGGGTCGGAAAATGGATCAACCTTGGCGCTAACCGGTTTGGGATTGGCTTTCATAGTCTGCTTCTTTTCTGGATTGGATGAATCAGTAATCGTGCTACTTAGCTGAGCGAGCCACTGAACCTATTCGGGTCATAAACTCGTCGAGGAAGCGGGGTACGTCTACTGCGACAGCCACTTCCATGGTTTTTTGGGGATCGTTAAGCCGTTCTACATCCCCGATTGTGCGGCCACGAGTAGGCTCGCTGCAATCTACTTTCATATTTATCGGCAAGGTTTCTACCAGGCTGGAATCTGCTGCGACGGCTACGGCGAGCGGATCGTGTAAGCCGCATCCTCCCAGGTGAGGGGCGGTGGTTTCGTAAGCTTTTATGTAATAGTCGGTCATATCGGCGAGGAACTCTCCGGCTGGGGTTCCAACGGCGCGCCACTGCTGGGTTTCTTTATAGGTAAGCAGAGTTTGTAAAGTAACGTCCAAACCTATCATGGTGGCGGGTATTCCCGAACGGAACACCAGGTCAGCAGCTTCTGGGTCTTGAGAGATATTGGCTTCTGCGCAAGCGTTAACATTCCCCCCGACTGTGAGGGCGCCTCCCATCAGCACAACTTTGCCGATCTGCTTAGTGATATCAGGGGCTTTCTCGATGGCAGCAGCTAGGTTTGTGAGTGGTCCGGTGGGGACGTAAATCAGTTCTTTACCGTAGGTTTCTACTGCTTCAATTAGAAAATCGACTGCTGATTTCTTTTCAGCGCTGCGGGTTGAGGAGGGGATATCAACATCACCAATCCCATTAAGTCCGTGAATAAAATGGGATATTTCTAGCACTTCAAACTGAGAGGCGGTGCGGGCATGGGAGATTCCGGGAAATACTTTTACTTCGGGGTGTCCCAGGACGTCAGTCACTGCCAGAGAGTTTCGTATTCCTTGTTCTAATAACACATTCCCGAAAGTGCCGGTGATCGCCATCAAGTCTAGCTCGGGGCTTCCCAGTGCATAGGCGATAGCTAGTGCGTCATCCACGCCGGTGTCTAAATCTAGGATCAGCTTCTTTGCCACAATTGTCTCCTTTTCTGATTTCTTCACAGGCGTCACTACAGAACAAGAGCGAAGTCTTCAATGAAAGTTATTCAGGTAAATATATCAAAAGAGCGCGCCGGAGATGACGGAAATGCGCGAGGAATTTTTTCTAAAATTCCGCTAATAAATCTGGGCGAATTCCTCGTTTGCCGGAGCTAAGTACGGCCTGGTCGACGCGCTCAATATACCTAAGGCACGTCGAACCCTTGTGTAATTATGTACTACAAATATATAATTATTATCTAAAAATAA
>CAMYAU010000168.1 GCA_947253735.1 uncultured Varibaculum sp.
CGAGATTTTTCCTCCCGCTAATCACCCGGGGGAAAGTTTTTCCTCCTGCCCAAAATCTAAAAAGGCTGCGCCTTTTTAGATTTGCGCCCACCTAGCCTGCTCGGATAAAACTTTCCCCCGAGTGGAACTACCGCCAAATATT
Source organism: uncultured Varibaculum sp. (assembly GCA_947253735.1). GTDB lineage: Bacteria > Actinomycetota > Actinomycetes > Actinomycetales > Actinomycetaceae > Varibaculum. The sequence goes on from CAMYAU010000168.1 coordinate 143, forward strand.
CAAGGCAACAGAAAATCAACTGCACTCGCAACTAACAGCCGACACACTCTTTTATTTAACTTCATTCCCGAAAACCCGGGTGCAACCAGACCTAGCAGCTTCCATGTATTGGCTAAGCGTGGGGGCGAGATTTTATCCGAGCAGGCGCGGTGGGCATAAGAATTCGGAAAACGTGGCCACGTTTTCCGAATTCTTGGGCAGGAGGAAAAATCTCTCCCCCGCGCACCTAACAACAAGAAATGCTGCAGGATTGCACCCGGTTTTCCGGGAATATCCTTGGCACCGTAGACTGGGAACCATGAGCGATAGCGGCGAGAAACTAGAAAATTCAACCGATGCGGCTTCTTTGCAGCGAGCAGAGCGGGTATCGAAACAGATAGAGGAAGCGATTGATAAGGATCCTTCCAAGTTCCGGGTACTCTCCGGGGATCGCCCGACTGGCGCCCTGCACTTGGGACATTATTTTGGGACGATTAAGAATCGGGTAGAGATCCAAAAGCGCGGGGTGGAAACCTGGATTCTGATTGCTGACTATCAGGTGATTACAGATCGGGAGGGTACTGGCCCGATCCGCGAGCGCGTCCTAAATATGCTGGCTGACTATATTGCTTGCGGCCTGGATCCGGAAAAAACCACGATTTTCACTCACTCGTCAGTTCCGGCAGAAAATCAATTAATGTTGCCTTTCCTTTCGCTAGTTACCGAGGCGGAGCTACACCGCAACCCCACGGTGAAGGCAGAGCTGGTGGCTTCGGAGCGCCCCATGTCGGCGCTGCTGCTGACTTACCCGGTACATCAGGCGGCCGATATTTTGTTCTGTAAAGCTAATCTGGTGCCGGTGGGTAAGGATCAGCTTCCTCACTTGGAGCAGGCGCGGGTGATTTCGGATCGTTTTGAGCGGGTTTTCCGCCGTAAGTCTTCCTTGAAGCATCGGGTGTTCCCCCGTCCGGAGGGGTTGCTTTCTGGTGATGGCGCCCTGATTTTGGGGTTGGATGGCGAAAAAATGTCGAAGTCGCGCGGTAACACGGTCGAACTGGGCATGACCAGTGATGAGACCGCGAAGTTGATTAAACGCGCCAAGACTGACGCCGAGCGCCAGATTACTTACGATCCAGAGAATCGCCCCGAGGTTTCAAACCTGTTACGCCTGGCCGGCCTGGCTAGCGGACAGGATCCGCGTACGCTTGCCGAGGAGATCGGGGATCAGGGGGCAGGAAAGCTAAAACAGGTGCTCACTGAGGCTTTGGATGGCGCTCTGTCTCCGATTAGGGCGCGGCGGGCCGAATTATTGGCTGACCCGGGCTATTTGTGGCAGGTGCTAGAGCGTGGGAATCAACGCGCCAATGAGGTAGCTGACCAGACCTTGGCGGAGGTTCGCCAGGCTATGAACATGGTTTACTAGCCTCATGCGTGCTTTAAGAGGCCTGATCCGGCTGGCGATTACCTTATTGGTTATAGCCGTGATTATTGTGGCGGGAACTAATATCTATGTGTGGCAGCGGACTAAGGGGGAGATTATTTCTCTCTCCGAAGCTAAAGATAAGAATGCCCAGGTAATCCTGGTTTTGGGGGCGGGGGTTAACCCGGATGGCTCGCCCTCGCCGATGCTTACCCACCGCCTGCAAACCGCTTTTAATCTGTATCAGGCGGGCGTGGCTAAAAAAATCTTGATTAGTGGTGATCATGGGCAGGTCCATTACGACGAGATCAAGACTATGCGGCAGTGGCTACTTAAACGTGGGATTAGCCCTCAGGCGATTTATGCTGATCATGCGGGTTTTTCTACCTATGAATCGGCTTATCGGGCGGAAGCGATTTTTTCGGTGCAACGCGCGATTGTGGTCACACAGCCGTATCACCTGCCCCGCGCCCTCTACGATTGCCAAAGCCGCGGAATCCAAGTTTGGGGCGTGGGTGCTGCCGGTAATGCTTACCCGGGGCAAATGGGACGTAATATTCGCGAGTATTTGGCGCGCACTAAGGATGTTGTCTGGGTGACTACCGACCAGAAACCTACCTATCTGGGTCCTAAAGTCCCGTTGGATGGCCCGGCTTCCGCCACTGACGGTTAATATTTTTCTCTTTTTTCGGTGTATTTGTTTTTTTGATTTCACTTTTCCCGAGAGCTGCGGGCGGAAAGGACACGGGGCGCGGTGCCACTTGTTAGGCTGGAGGGGAATGAGTCCGTCTATTAAGGAGACACTATGGCCGGCGATACGCCTCGTTCCCGAAAAACCCGCTCCACTACTAGTTCAGCTGGTCAGAAGGCTAAAACTTCTAAGTCCGCCGCTGCTAGTTCCCGGGAAACTCCGGTTCGCACCCCAGCGACCTCCTCTGCCTCGAAGACAAGCGCAACCGCGAAGGCCAAGACGGCCTCGGCTAGCAAAGCTGAAAGTGCCACTAGCATTCCGCGCAAGCGGGCGAACCGGGTGAAAGTGGCTACTCCCAAAGCGGCCGCTGCTAAACCTTTAAACCTGGTTTCTCCTGCGGCTCGCCTGGCACGGATCCCGGTCACCGAAGTGGAACCGGTTTTCGAGGACGGACTTTGGCCAGCTAAAGCGGTCGAGAACGAGTCTTTCCCGGTGCGCGCCACCGTGTTCCGGGAAGGCCACGACGCTTTAGGGGCAGA
>CAMYAU010000169.1 GCA_947253735.1 uncultured Varibaculum sp.
CGAATAGTTGCCGGCAAAAAACTAGCCAGTCGTGCATCGATCTCACAAGCCGCCACCGTAGCCCCGGCCTCCAGAAGACCTAAAGTTAACGACCCCAGTCCAGGACCAACTTCCAGCACCTGGTCACCTGGTTTTATACCCGCTTCTCGCACGATCTTACGGATAGCGCTGGGCTCAGTAACAAAGTTTTGTCCCAGCTGTTTAGTCGGGCGAATATTTAGCTGCCGACACAGCTGACTAATCACGCTGGCGGTCACCAAATTAACTGGGAGGTTTTTTTCCACCCCTCTAGCTTACTAGTACCAGTTAACTCGTTCGGAATGCTGCCAGGCACCGCAGGGATCACCGTAGCGGCCGGCGATATAGCCCAGTCCCCACTCGATCTGTGTGGCGGCGTTCGTGCGCCAATCTGCCCCGGTAGAAGCCATTTTCCCTCCCGGCAAAGCTTGGGGAATCCCGTAAGCGCCAGAACTAGGATTGTGTGCGGCAGCGTTCCACCCGGATTCACGATTCCACAGTTTTACCAGACAGGTGAACTGGCCTTCAGACCAGCCACGCGCAATTACCTTTTCATGGGCGATCTCTTGAGCCTGCCCTGCCGGCACTACCGGACCATAATCTACATTCCCCGCGGTATCTGTCGGTCCCACCCGGACGATTTTTGGCTCGGCTTTAACCACGGTAGTTACCTGTTCCGCAGACTGAAAAGCCACCTCTCCGTCAATTTTTTCGACGAAGGTACTTTTCGCGGTGACTTCTTCTTTACCTTCGTCCTCAACAATTTTTGTCCCAGGAGCTAAAGCCTGGTCTGCTACCTCTTTGACTGGAGGGGCCGTAACTTCCTCTTGTTTGGTAATGCCCCGCTCTACTCGCGAAATCTTAATAGTGGCCGCCTCTGGGGTAGTAGCTTCCACAATCACCCGATCCAGGGCAGAGAGTTCAATCCCCGCAGTCTGCGCTGCCACCCGCGGATCTGCCCCCTCTTTATAGGTGCCGCTAACTTCTTTACCATCAACTCTAAAAGTCGCTTTTAGGTCGGGGGCATCGTGGTCGGTGACACCCCAGCCGATCTTTGCCTCTTTGGTTCCCTGCAGTACCACCGGGCGAGCATGCACAATTTTTATTTGTTGATTACGGGACATCTTGGTGTCGAGAGAGGGACTCACCTGGTCATATTGACCAACTTTGATCCCCATATCGGAAACTACCTGTTCCACAGTGCGGTTCATGGTTTGCACTTGGCGACTAGCCCCATCAACGGTAACTGTGACCGTCTTGTATTCGCTAGCTACCGCAACTCCTCCCCCTAGAACGAGGGCGGCGGTAATGCCAGCAAATATAGCCGTCATTTTCGCGCTGCTGCGTCGATGTCTCCTACTCACGTGGTTCCTTACTGTTTGGGAAATAGCCGAAAAATAGTTTGCTATTGTCTCTTTAAGCCCAACTGTAACCTAATCGTTATAAAATAACTACCCTAATGTGACCTATAAGTAGTGCTACCCCACTCTAGGCGGCAAAGGCTGTGACCGCTTCCCCATAAACCTCGCGAGTATTAGCTACCAGTTGCCGCGCCATCTGCGTTTCCGTTAGACCGGTGATTTCCGCCAGCTTCCGTACTGTCCATACCGTCATATAAGAGGCGTTCGGCTGCCCCCGGTGCGGATGGGGAGTCAAATAGGGGGCATCGGTTTCTACCAGTAACAGAGAAGCAGGCATCGCTGCGGCGGCCTCTCGTTGCCACTGATTGGCGTTATAGGTAACCGGCCCGGCGATTGAGGCATACCACCCCTGCTCCGCAAGCACCTGCGCCATTTCCTTATCACCACTGAAGCAGTGGAATACTGTCCGTTCTGGGGCGCCTTCTTCTAGCAAGATCCGGATAGTATCCGCGTGTGCTTCCCGATCATGAATCTGCAGGGGCAGCCCCAGTTCCTTAGCTAGCGAAATATGCATCCGAAAGCCCTGCTGCTGGGCCTGCTGCCCCTGGGGGGAAGTGCGAAAATAATCTAACCCGCTCTCCCCAATAGCCACGCATTTAGGCGTAGAGGTCGCGGCCTCATAAACCTTAGCCACCGCTGCTTCTAAGGAATACCGCCGATGCCACTCCTGCAGCTGATAGGTTTGCCCATCAGGGGCGGTAGCTACCACTTTTTCATGCAAAGCCGCCTCATTAGGGTGAATTGCCAAGGCACAAAACACCTGGGGATTCTCTTCGCTCACCCTTGCAGTGGGAGCTAACTCATCAAGCTGACAACCCGAGGTAACCATGGCGCTTACCCCCACCTGGCGGGCGCGCTCCAATTGCTCAGCGAGGCTAAGACGTACCCCCTCTACCAGGGGAATCTGTTCTTCCCGTAGCGGCAAATGCGTGTGGTTATCAACGACTTTCCCCGCTAAAGATACGGGAAGCTGTGGCCAACCGCGGCGCTTGCGTGATTTGCCCATTTATTTTGCTTCCTCCTCAAGTAGGGCGCGGATATGAACCTGGGTCCCCCGCTCAGGGCAACTCCAATCAATCGAACCATTCAAGTTTCCGCGCACTAAAGTGCGCACAATCGACGTCCCTAAACCGTTCAACGGCTTATCCCCCAGCCCGCTCCCATTGTCGCGCACCCAGACATCGAGTTGATTTTTTTCCCGTTTAGCCTCCAGGGTCACCTTGCCACCCTGTTCACCCAAGCCGTGTTCGACCGCATTGGCCACCAGTTCGGAAATTACCACCGCCAAAGCGGAGGCAGTATCGGAA
>CAMYAU010000170.1 GCA_947253735.1 uncultured Varibaculum sp.
ATATTCAAGACTTTCGGTGCGTAATACATAACCGTGTTCACGCCGGTCGTCTGGTTAACAATCGCCAGGAAAATCCCCACAAACATCAACTTACGCAGCCACGGAGTGCTCATCACCTCGCGGAAGGTCCCTTTTTTGCCGTGCTCTAGGGTCTGACGAGCAGCGATTATCTCCGCCATTTCCTCGGTGAGATCACCATCTTTTTGCGGATCGCGTACCCGCTTGAGGGAGCCGATAGCAGCGTAAACCTCCTGCTGTAGCACGTACCAGCGGGAAGATTCCGGCATTAGGTGCATCCCCAACCAGAGGGCAACTGCCGGAACTGAGCAAAGAATCAGCATCCAGCGCCAAGCTGCACCATTACCAGCAGACACGGTCATATTAGAAATAAAATCATGCACGGCTTGTGCATCATCACTGTTCAAATGCTTAGACACTATCTGGCTCAAAGTATCCCAAGAATATTCTCCGGTCTTCACTACCCCGCTAGGATCCTTTTTCACGGTTATCTGGGGACCGCCATGTGCTAAGTTGATAATCGCATTCATTGAGAAAGCTAACAGCTGCCCGAACACAATCATCAGTTGATCAACGGCCACGACAGTACCGCGAACACGCTTAGGCGCAGTTTCCGCCAAAAATACCGGCACCGTTGCGGAAGCGCCCCCGACTGCCATCCCCAGGATCAGCCGGAACGGATACATTACCCAAATATTGGGGGCAAAAGCATTTCCAAGAGCACCGATTATAAATAGGATAGCGAGCAAAATCAGGTTGTGACGGCGACCGTACCGGTCAGAGAGGCGTCCTCCAAATAATGCTCCGAAAGCTGCTCCCAGAGTGAGAATCCCGCCAATCGCGCCCTCTTGAAGCGGGGTAATTCCCATGCCGCCAGCGCCCTCGGGCATATACATATAGGGCAATGCTCCGGAGATAACCCCAGTGTCATACCCAAACAGCAGCGAACCCAAAGTGGCGACAGCGGTAACCGCAATAACTCGATAACGTTTACCAGAAGGTGGAGTTTCCAGCACCATCTGCTGAAGTTTTTCTTTACTCACCCCATTCAGAGGAGTTTTTTCCCTATTTATTTCCACTGGTCTAGCTTCCTCTTTTAGTAGGTAAAGCCTACATATCGTAGCTGATGAAGCCTTTTATCTTCGCTACTTTATACCATTTTCCTGCTTTTTCTAACGCTACCGCAGCCTCGGGGGTAAAAATATGAAAACACGGGGTGAGTTACCCGGGAAGTACCCGAATAAACTCACCCCGCGCCTTGCAGCTTAAGTAATCTACCTAGCGGATTTTATCTCCCCTAGGCTTGGCGATTACCTCGCGAAAGCATAGTAGAAACTACTTAGCTTTCTCGATGATTTCGCTAACCCGCCAACGCTTGGTCTTGGACAGAGGACGAGTCTCCATAATCCGTACCAAGTCGCCAGTGCCGCATTCGTTGTTCTCGTCATGCACCTTGTAGCGCTTACGGCGGTTGATAACCTTGCCATACAAGCGGTGCTTTACACGATCTTCAACCTGCACGACTACCGTCTTGTCCATTTTGTCGGACACTACGTAGCCCTGCAGCACCTTGCGGTGATTACGCTCTACAGTAGCGGTTTTCTCTGTTTCTTCGCTCATGAATCCTACTCCTCAGCCTGCGGAGCGGTACGAATACCGAGCTCCCGCTCTCTAGCGATGGTGTAAATGCGGGCGATATCGCGACGCAACTGCCCGATCTGTCCACGATCTTCACCGGCACCAGTGGCCAGTTGGAAACGCAGATTGAATAGCTCGGTCTTAGCTTCGTCTAGTTTCTTGGATAGCTGCTCTTCATCCAGCACATCCAAATCTGACATTTTCAGGCCCTTTGCCATTACTGATCACCGCCTTCACGACTGATGAACCGAGTCTTAATCGGCAGCTTGTGCTGCGCACGGCTCATCGCTTCCCGAGCGACATCTTCGGACACGCCCGCCAGTTCGAATAGTACGCGGCCCGGCTTTACCGGAGCTACCCACCATTCGGGAGAGCCTTTACCGGAACCCATACGAGTCTCGGCAGGCTTCTTGGTTAGCGGACGGTCTGGGAAAATGTTGATCCACACTTTACCGCCACGCTTAATGTAGCGTGTCATGGCGATACGAGCGGCCTCAATCTGCCGGTTGGTAATGTAGGCGTGATCGAGTGCCTGAATCCCGTATTCGCCGAACGCCAGTTCGGTACCGCGCTTAGCCATACCCTTACGAGTGGGGCGATGCTGTTTGCGCCATTTAGTCCTACGAGGAATTAACACGTTACTCCTCCGTTCCGTTTTCTTGCGGCTTCTGAGCCTCGGCTACCGGCTTTTCAGCAGGAGCCTCAGCGGCAGGTGCCTCATTTCCTGAGGGAGCAGCCTCAGCGTTTTCTGCCTTGGCCTGTGCAGCACCCTCTTGCCGGTTTTCGCCGCGTCCTGAGCGGCGTCCTCCGCGGGCGCCTTCACGACCTGCGCGTCCACGACGCGCTCCGCCACGTCCTCCGCGTGCACCTGATTCAGCCTGTTTACGAGCGAATTCGGTTTCGGTGATATCGCCTTTATAGATCCACACTTTCACCCCGATACGCCCGAAGGTGGTGTGAGCTTCATAGAAGCCGTAGTCGATCAGTGCGCGCAGCGTATGCAGCGGCACCCGACCTTCGCGGTAGAACTCTGAACGTGACATTTCTGCCCCGCCCAGA
>CAMYAU010000171.1 GCA_947253735.1 uncultured Varibaculum sp.
AATCACTTTGCTGCTGGGAGTAGGATTCGCGCTGCTGGCTCCCCTAAAAGCTCCCCAGCGCCCTCAAAAATAAAAGCTCTCTTAAAACCTGCCTAAATAGGGCGAACCGGAAATTATTTTTAGACAGGAATCTGGCCAGATTACCTGACCTTGGCAACCTGACAGGGTGTAGATTGCCCGTCGAGAAGCAGCGGGCAGCTACTGTCTGATAAATCAGCTATTAACACCCTTGATAGCAAGGAAGTTCGAGAGTGCTAGATTAGCTGCAATGAGCATAGAAAATAAATAGGAATCTAGGGTAGTTACTCATCTTGATTAAACACAGAACAAACCGCAAGCACACAATTGCCAAGATCGCTATTGCATTGTCGATAATTGCTTCTCCGGTGGCTGCGCTATTGCTATTTCGAGACAGCAGTCGCAAGGAAAGAACCAAGCAGCCTAATCTAATAGAAAATAGGGGCCGTATTGCTGAATCAAAAGTAGATAACTCTTTATTTGACCAAAATCAGCGGAGTACTGCTATCCCGGTTGCAAAATATCCTGCCAAGAAACCTCCTGCTGCCCATATCCCTCCAGCTCCCCAGCCTCCAGTTAATCTCCCCGCCAACCAGCCCTCGGTTAAGCATCCCCCAGCCAAACCCAAATCCAGCTATATCCCGGGGCTCGATGGCTTGCGTGCCCTGGCGGTGGTCTCAGTCATCACCTATCACCTGTTCCCCAGCGGTTTTCCCGGCGGCTTCTTGGGAGTCGATGTTTTCTTCGTACTATCCGGCTTCCTAATCACCACCTTGCTGCTGCGAGAACTGTCCAAAACCGGGAAAGTATCCCTGGGGCATTTCTGGCTGCGCCGCGCCCGGCGTCTCCTGCCTGCCCTATTGGTACTAATAATCACGGTGGTACCCACTGCCTTTTTCGTCAACCGGGATCTATTAGTGGGAATCGGACGCCAGGTGCTGGGAGCATTAACTTTTTCCACCAACTGGCTAGAAATCGCACACGGCAGCTCCTATTTTGCCGCCACTACCCCGATTCTTTTCAAGAATTTTTGGTCCCTAGCAATCGAAGAACAGTTCTACCTGTTTTGGCCACTAATCTTCCTGGCTTGCGTCACTTTGTTTAAACGCCGGTGGGTGCGGATGCTAATCCCGCTAGCCATGGCGGGAACCAGTGCTTTCCTCATGGGATACCTATTCGACCCTGATAACACTACCCGCGTCTATTACGGAACTGACACCCACCTGTTTGGTCTGGCTCTCGGCATTTGCGTGGCATTTTTGTGGAGCAAGAGGGACGTAATCCAAAATGCTGATTGGGTGGCAAATACCGGCGGCAAATTCCAGAAATTCCTCGGTCAACTGCTGGGAATCATTTGTCTAGCAGCCCTCGTCACTGCCATGTTCTTCTTAACAGATTCCTCCCCCTACACTTTTAGGGAGGGAATTGCCGGCTGCAGCCTGGTAGTGGCGATTCTGATTTGGAGCATCCTCAAGCCAGGAAGCCTGCTGGCACGACTGGGAGAACTGCGTCCTCTGAAATACCTAGGTACTCGCTCTTATGGTCTTTACCTGTGGCATTGGCCGATTCTGATAATCGCCGGCGCCCTTTACCCCACTGCCGTAGACTCTGCGCTCTACTGGGTCAGATCTGCTCTGTGCGTACTAATAACCCTGCTGATATGCGAACTTTCCTATCGCTTCTTAGAGACTCCGGTGCGCAAACGCGGTTTCCGGAAAGCGTTTTCCCGCCCGCAAGCTCCTATCTGGCAGCGTCTCATCCAGGTAGTAGCGGTTCTGCTCGCCTTGGCGCTGACCGGGGTTACCGGTCTGGCGATTGCGCAGGCTCCCGCGAAATCACAAACCCAAATCGCCATAGAAAAAGCACAGAAACTAGAAAAAGAAGAAACTAAGAAAAAACCCTCCCCCAAGCCCACAACCACTACTTCAGAACCGGAACCGACCCCGGTGGATGACCGTCTAGTCTTATCCGAGAACTTGGATACTACTAACCCCAGCGGGGAAGAAATAACTGCTATCGGAGATTCCATTATCACTGCGGGCAGTGGCGGCTTCGATAAGGCTATGCCCGGAATCAACTTTTTGGCTAAACCTAACCGCCAATGGGGAATCGCCTCTGAAATCATCTCGGAGGGACTAGCGGCCGGAGAAATCCGACGCACTGTGGTAATCAGTTATGGAACTAATGCCGGAGTCTACGATCCTCAGCTAGTGCATCAAGCAATCAAACAACTGGGACCTGACCGAATGATTCTACTGGTAAACCTATATTCACCTTCTACCTTTGTCCCGGAATCAAATCAGATACTAGCCGATATTGCTAACCAGTATGCCAATGTAAAACTGATTGACTGGAACCAAGCAGTTTCCCAACATCCCGAATGGTTACATGTCGATCAAACTCACCCCAATATGACGGGAGCCGTCAAGATGGGTGAGTTGGTTCGTACAAATATAGATGAAATGTCAGCCGAACTAACGGCTCTTAAAGCGAAACAGAAACAGCAAAGAGAGCGCGCCTCCGCTGCGCATAGTCGAAAGAAACGCTAGCGTCAAAAAGTGGTAAGTGACACAATGAGGACATGGATGCGGAAGTTAGGGTAAATCCCGGTTATAAGGAGTGGGTATGATTTCCCTGGT
>CAMYAU010000172.1 GCA_947253735.1 uncultured Varibaculum sp.
ATTTTTACAGGTATATTCCTATACTTACAGAATTATTTTTTCTGTTTCTCAGATATACCGAAATTCTCTCTCACCCAGATACTTAGGTAAAGATATAGTAAAGTATTAGTATAGTATATATATAATATATATAATTTAAATTTTCACACGAATTATATTATATGGGGGCACGAACCTGAGTTTTGGCAGTTATTTCTATGTATATAGGAGTGTACCTCCCAAAAGTGGCAGTTCTGGCAGTTCTGGCAGTTTTAAAAACATTACCCCAGGTCAACGCTAGTTTAGCTGAAAATTCAAAATGGCAGTTTTCAGAAAAAAGTGGCAGTTTTGGTACGTAAAACTGCCACTTTGAAATACAGAATGGCAGTTTTGAACCAAAATCCGGCCAAAAACACGAAAATTCCCCTCCCTACCCCAAAAGTTTCGATCCCAAAACTGACTTGGCCCCTTCTTTAGTCATTTTACTTACCCTTTACCTTAGGGGTAGTTCACGGGCCCGCGTGAAAGCCCAGTTTTCGGCCCCGTCCAGGTTGCGACGATTCTTTTTCGCGCCCAATGCCCGCGCCCTATATGGGAACCGTGGCAGATACGTTGCAGGGCTGCGTAGTCCTGACCCAAGGAGCATCCGGTCTGCCACGGCGGGTTAAAACCTCCCCCGCTTTTGATGCCGACTGCTCCAAGCGCGTGGCCGGGGTGCAAAGTTTTTGGGTTGTTCGCTTTGTGCCTCGGCCTTTCCATTTTTGCTCCGCGCCCTACATAGGAAGTGTGGCAAAAGGATGACAGGGCTAGCGCAGTCCTGACCGCAAGGGGTAGGCAGGTTGCCACCGCTACTACCGCCGGTAGTAGTGACATAAAGCTGCCTACCCCACGCGCAAGATAATGGACGAAAATACATACCCAAAACAGCTGACCTCCGCGCAACAGGCGCTGGCAATCGAACTGGGAGGGTTGCTGCTTTTTTCTTGGCGGGAAACTGAGCTGAACTTTCCGGCCTTGGTCTTAGAGGCAGTATTTACCGCCACCGAGAACGGGCTGCAAATGGACCACGGCGCGTTCTCCGAAACTGATTCGATGCAATGGGAACTGGGCGAGCTGGAAGAAGATATTCGCGCTCTGGCAGAAAGACTTTGGAAGAAAATGGGCAGAGACTGGAAAGTACTGGTCATCTCGATCGATCCGGTGACTAGATTCTGTGAGCAAACCTTTTTCGGAAAGAAAACCTCGCGCCCTACATAAGAAGCGTGGCAGAAACGGACGGGGCTTGCACGGTCCTGACCCAAGGAACACTCGGTCTGCCACGGCGGGGGTGTCACCTCCCCCCGCTTGCTATAGCCGAGCGTTCCAAGTGCGCAAGGTGGCAGGTTGATGCAGGGCTGCGCAGTCCTGATCCAAAGGAGTAGCTGGTCTGCCACGGCGGGGTTTCCTTTCCCCCGCTACTTGATGCCAGCTGCTTCAAGCGCAAGCCGCAAGGCATGGGTTTTTGTTGACTCTTCCCCGTGCCTTGCGGCATTTTCTTTTTCCAAATTGGCCATGCGCCCTACATAGGATATGTGGCGAGCTAAACCAGGGCTAGCGCAGTCCTGACCCAAGGGGCAATCGGACGCCACAAAAACTCCAACTAGCCGGTTGCCCCAAGCGCAAAGTGTTAAACTGAAAACAAGACCAGGGAAGAAGTCCCGGTCGCCTGGGGTAAGGAGAAAAATCATGGCTGGATATTTTGGCCACTCAATGAGCAACAATGCGGTAGCGGCATACAGCGAGGGCCTGCGCCCAATATCGAAGTGGAACAAGAAAGACTTAATCGAGGCCGCGCTGGAAACTGACGTCTGCGCCTTTTCGCGCGAAGAACTACAAAGTTGCACCCTTGCCGCGTTGAAGAAGTTCTTGCTGGAGAACAAGGAATGGCATCACACTTCCAAGCATTTTAACGAAACTGACTTTTGGGGAATAGACGAAGATCGAGTCTCCAACCGGGAAGTGCTGGCCAAGATGCGTTCCTTTAAGCAGCCAAAAAAGCAAGCCCCCACCAGGAATCGCCTGGCGAAGATCGAATTCGAGGAATGGGTAGGCACCAGAAATAACGGGGCATATATGGAAAGACAAGCCCTGGCAATCATCAAAGGCAAGTGGGCATACACCCTAAGCGGCAAAAAACATACTACCGCGAAACATTTCCTTGAAGCCTACGAATACAAGGTAGCCCCTAAGGGCACCGAAGAAGAGTTTTCGCAAATAACCCAAAAATACGATCTATAAGGAGCAAAACCATGTTCGCTGATTTCTCTTTGCAAGCATCCATAATGGGACTTACCGCCTCCGACATGGCGCGTCGGTACGAAGTTGGGGAGCGCACTGCCCGCCGCTGGATCAGCGGCAAAGCCTATCCGCCCGAGCCGGTAGCTGAGGACGTAGCAGAATTGTTTAGGTCATTTTTGGAATCCCTTGACTCCATGATCGAGACGCTGGACTTTGGCGGCGAGGTTTATACCCACATACTTGACCTAGATGACCAGAACTACAAGCATCTTCGCCCGCTTGTCCAAGCCACGTATCTGCTTTGTCGCCTGCGGGGAATAGAAACTGATATTTCTTTTTCCTGAGAATTCCTCGCGCCCTACGTAAAGGGCGTGGCGGTTAGCACAGGGCTAGCGCGGTC
>CAMYAU010000173.1 GCA_947253735.1 uncultured Varibaculum sp.
GCGTTTAACGTTTTCGTGCGGCAAGCTATCCGCGAGCGTGCCATTCCTTTTCAGATTCAACTAGGCAACCCCAATAGGGAGACGATTGCCGCCATGTTAGAGGCGGAACAGATTGCCAAAGACCCTCGCGTTCCCGGCTACGCAAGTGCCCGTGAAGCATTTGCTGCCGCTCTTAGCGAGGACGAGTGATGGCGCGCTATGTCATCAAATACTCCTCGCAGTTTCGCAAACAACTGTCCGGAACTCACGCAGATCTCTTTTAGAGTCTGAACTACTAATCTTTACCTTTAAAATGGGGAAACGTCTGCATGTTTTACTTTCACGCTCCTATATTTTATACTGAGAGCGAGAAGGTAAGGTGAAGGTGTGGGTAAAAGTGTCGTACTAGATAGGCTTGTTGATGCTGGTAATGGATATCTGACAACAGCCCAGGTTCTGGAATCTGGTATTTCCAAGCCCACGCTTGCAACCTATGTAAAAGAGCAAAACCTAAGACGCGTGGGGCATGGTATCTATCTAGCTAATGACGCTTGGGAAGACAGCCTGTATCAGCTGCAGCTCCTGAATAAGAAAGTGGTTTTCTCACACGAAACCGCTCTTTTCTTGCATGGTTTAATGGAACGCGAACCCGCTCGGATTTGCGTGACAGTTCCAGCTGGGTATAACGCCACACACTTGCGAAAACGGGGCATTAAGGTAACGCAAGAAAAAGCAGAAACCTATGGAGCCGGCTCCTGTTCTGTGCGCACCGACTTTGGTAACCCCGTCTGTGCCTACGATATGGACAGAACGCTCTGCGACATTATTAAGAATAAGGCAAGCATGGATGTGCAGGTCTTTCAATATGCGATGAAGCAGTACATGGTAAGCAATAAGAAAAACCTTAACCACCTGGGTAGGTATGCAAAAAATCTTGGTATTGAATCTCAGTTAAGAATCTATACGGAGGTAATGCTGTGATCCGGACGTCAGTGCAGCTGAAAGCAAAAATTCGGAACCTTGCTTCTGGTGACAGCACAAAAAGCCAGACGCTTTTGCGTACTTTCATTATGGAGCGCTTTTTAGAGCGCATCTCCCTTTCCGCTTATCGAGATAACTTTATTCTCAAGGGCGGCATGCTCGTGGCTTCGCTGGTTGGATTGCATACGCGGGCAACCATGGACATTGACACGACGCTTCGCTCGGCCACTCTAAGCCAGGAGGAAGCTGTAAAAATCGTGGAAGACGTTATCGGAGTAGAGGTTGACGATGGTGTTACCTTTGCTATCACCAAAGTGGAAGACGTAATGGAGGGGCATGATTATCCTGGCGTTCGCTTCGTGTTGCAGGCGACTCTTGATCGTTTAAGACAGAAAATTAAAATCGATATCTCTACCGGAGATGCGATCACGCCCCAAGCTGTCGAATATGCCTACAAGCTCATGTTCGAAGACCGTCATATCAAGTTATGGACATACAGTGTCGAGACGTTGCTTGCGGAAAAGCTGGAAACTATTATGGCGCGAGGAGCTCTCAATACTAGAATGCGTGACTTCTACGATGTGCACGTGATTGCAACCCAAGAAAAATATCGTCTCGATCTGTTGAGAGAAGCGTTTCTGGTTACTAGCCGCAGAAGGCATACCTCTCAGATGATTGTCGAGATGAAATCTATTTTGAATATCGTGGCGCAAGATGAAACGATGCGTAAACTCTGGGGTAACTATGTGAGAGATTCTTTTTTTGTAGAAAATCTTACTTGGGATGAAGTCATGCAAAGTGTGCGAAATCTTGCTGAAAATTCCCAGATAATAAAGGGGTAATTGAAGCTCAAAGCGCCCGAGTGTTAACCCCAAAAGCTCCCCCGGAAAAAGGGGTGACAAATCGGGGGAGGCTCCCTATAATCGAACGTATGTTCGATAAGTTGGCTCAGTTGCAGCGCCTGGAAAAGGCGCGCCAGGTTTTGGCTATGCGCTCCCGCACCCCAAAGCCACTGGCCAGCGCTTATCAAAAAGTAGCGGGCGGAGCGCAGCTGCTAGAGATGGCCGCCGAAAAAATGGGGGAGAGTGGCTGGGCAGTATTCTTAGACTTTCCCGATCTAGGCTGGCAGCGCGCCTGGCAAATCGGGCTGGACTTAAGGCGGGTAATCACCATTCCCTATACCGGCGGCAGCGCCCTGGCATGCGCCCAACTTTTCGTCCCCTGCGCGGCAGTCCTGGCTATCGGAATGGTTGATTACGGCCCGCAGCAACAACGGATTCTAACCGCGAAAGCACGCCGCTCCGGCTGCGTGATCTTGTCCGCTCCGGCCTGGGCAGGAGCTATCTCCCTAGAAGCTAACCCCCGGTACTCGACAAGTTCTCTTGGGGCAGCTTCAGCCATAAAGGTGAGTGCCTGATGGATTCTCTGCGTACTGCAACCCCGCTACCGGCGTTATTAAGTTTGTGCCTGGTGTTTCGCTTTCTCTCAGCTATCCCGATTAAGGCGAGGAGGGCGCGATGAACGGTAGATTGCTAGCCCTCTATGTCCCCGCGTGGCCAGCCCAAGCCGCCAAACTCCCTCTAGATGAAGCAGTCGCGCTGTGCAGCGGCGGGAGGGTGCAAGCAGTTACTGCTCCCGCACGCGCCGCCGGAATAAGGCCGCAGATGCGACTAAAACAAGCGCGCGTCCTCT
>CAMYAU010000174.1 GCA_947253735.1 uncultured Varibaculum sp.
CGCACTATGCAGGAGAACTGGATTGGACGCTCCCACGGTGCCACGGTAACTTTCCAGGTAGATACGGAAAAACTACAGGTCTATACCACTCGTCCCGACACTTTGTTTGGAGCCACCTTTATGGTGGTAGCCCCCGAACACCCGATTCTTTCCGGCTTGGGACAAAGTGAACTTCCCGCTGGAGCGCTAGCAATTCCCGCCCAGTGGCCGGAAGGTACTCGCGATGCCTGGACGGGCGGATATGAAAATCCACAGCAGGCAGTGCGCGCCTACCAACAGCAGGCAGCTGCTCGTAGCGACAGTGAACGCGGGGAAGATTCCCACGAGAAAACCGGAGTATTTACCGGTTTATTTGCTACTAATCCGGTTAATAATCGTCCGATTCCGGTTTTCACCGCCGACTACGTGATGATGGGGTACGGCACTGGCGCGATTATGGCGGTTCCCGCTCATGATCAGCGAGACTGGGACTTCGCTAAGAAATTTGACTTGGATATTATCTATACGATCACCCCCGCCCCAGATGCGGATAAAGATGCGGCCTGGATTGGAGACGGGGTTATCCAGAATTCGGCTAATGACCAGATTTCTCTGAATGGCTTGGGTAAAGCCGAGGCTATTAAGAAGATAACTTCTTGGCTAGAAACTGCGGGACTGGGGGAAGCTACCACTACTTATCGCCTGCGGGATTGGTTATTCTCGCGCCAACGCTACTGGGGAGAGCCCTTCCCGGTGGTCTATGACGAGGACGGAGTGGTACACGCCCTCCCTGAATCGATGCTGCCTTTGGATTTGCCGGAGGTAGATAACTTCTCTCCGCGTACTTTTGCCCCCGACGATGCTGACTCTTCACCCGAGGCTCCACTTGGGCGCGCCGAGGACTGGATAAAAGTAGAACTGGATCTAGGACAGGGTAAAAAAACCTATTACCGGGACACTAACGTGATGCCTAACTGGGCAGGTTCCTGCTGCTACGAGCTGCGCTACCTCGACCCAGGGGAAAAGGATTTCCTAGCTAACCCCGAAAATGAACGTTACTGGATGGGGCCGCGCGAGGGTGCATCCTCGGGAGGTACCGATCTTTATGTCGGCGGGGTAGAGCACGCGGTCTTGCACTTACTCTATGCACGTTTTTGGCACAAAGTACTCTATGACCTGGGACATTTATCTAGCCTGGAGCCTTTCCATAAGCTGTTTAACCAAGGCTATATCCAGGCTTATGCCTACACCGATAAACGGGGAGCCTACGTGCCGGCATCAGAAGTAACAGGTGATGAGGCTAGCGGGTTCACCTATCAAGGGGAGCCGGTAAATCGTGAATACGGCAAGATGGGTAAATCCTTGAAGAATATCGTCACTCCGGACGATATTTGTGCCGAATACGGGGCGGACACTTTCCGGGTATATGAAATGTCGATGGGGCCGCTAGATATGTCACGGCCTTGGGAAACTCGGGCAGTGGTGGGCTCCCAACGTTTCTTACAGCGTTTGTGGCGTAACGTGATCGATGAACACACGGGTGAAGTTACCGTTAGCGAGGACGCTCCTGATTTGGAAACCCAGCGTGCCCTGGCCAAGGCGATTGCGGCGGTAACCGAAGATTACCGGGAAATGCGGCTTAACCTGGTGGTTTCGGATCTGATTGTGCTCAATAATCATTTGACTGCGCTGAAAGCGGTTCCTCGTGAAGCCGCGGAGGCGCTGGTGCTAATGATTTCTCCGCTTGCTCCCCATATTGCCGAGGAGCTTTGGAGTCGGCTGGGACATTCCTCCTCGCTGGCGCGTGAACCTTTCCCGGTAGTAACCGATGAATCCTTACTAGTAGAAGAGGAAATTACTGCGGTGGTACAGATTAACGGCAAGGTTAAGTACCGTCTACAGGTACCGCAATCTATTTCTGCGGAGGAACTTGAAAAACAGGCACTGGAAACTGAAGTGGTAAAGCGCAATCTTGCGGGAAGTGAACCTTTGAAAGTGATCGTACGGGAACCAAAATTGGTGAACGTGGTGATAAGGAAAAGTAAATAATAAGCATAAATGCCTTGGATAATATGTGGGAGTTGTAGACTCGTATACAAGGGATTTAAGGCATTACCTTGATTTATTTTTAAGGAGCAGACTTGAGCCAAGAAACCTGGACGCTGAAAGCGGGCAATGACTCGGTGTCGATAGCCAAAATCGGGGCAACTGTCCTTGATTGGCAGGTAGAAGACCAGTTCCAAAGCATTTCGGAGGTTCCGATACCTCCCGATAATGGGCATACTCTACAGCAGCGTACGGTACACGTCCTTGACGGCTACCGCGACGAAGTAGAGGCCCGGAATATGGACGGTTTCCGGAATGCGATTATGGTTCCCTGGTCTAATCGTCTGCGGGATGGCAAATATCGGTTCCAAGGACGCGAGTATGACTTCGCAGGAAAAATCGCAGGTGGCTCGCAGGCTATACATGGTTTGGTAGCAGATCAACCTTTTGAATTAGTGGAGTCAGGCGAAGATTTCCTGCGGGCAAAGGTTCAGGTACCAAAGCTGGAGGCCTATCCCTTTGAGGTAGAAGTGGAAGTTACCTATCGCCTCTCTGCTGATCCCCATCGACT
>CAMYAU010000175.1 GCA_947253735.1 uncultured Varibaculum sp.
CGCATTGGTTGCTGGACAGTTGTTGCCGACCAGTTACTACGCGCTAGATCCGGGGTCTGGCGAGGTAGACCAGACGTTTGTTAGCTATTGGGCCAGCGGGGCTGTGTCAGCAATAACGACTTACTGCGCGAACGGGGATGCTTGGCTAACCAGGTATAACGAGGATGGCACTGCCCTAGATCAGCATTTCTTTAAAGACGGGATGGAAGTTCCTCTGCCTGAAAACACCCATGCGCCGCACATGGGAAGTGTAAGCAATGGCTGATTGAAAGGAGAAAACCGTGTCAGAAGCTAGCGACCAACTTTATTACGAGATCGAGGACTTGTTTTTTGCAGCCGATCACCTAGCCAGTGTGGCCAGGGATTTAGCAAAAGAAGTAAAAGACCCAGGGGTAAAAGCCGTATTGCACCGGGCGAAAGTGAACTTTTCTGCATCCGCGCTGGCTTTGGAAAAAATCGTCGAGGAGGGGCTTTGTGATGAGCAAGATTGAAGAAGATAAATGTTTTGATCTTTTGCGCGATGGCCGTAGCGCCCTAATAGAGCTGGCACAGGCTTTATCAGATGAAAGCAAACATTTTGAGAGTCAAGCGCGTGACCTTGGGGAAGATATTAACGAAGTCCAGGAAACTGGCGAGGATTGGTTAGACGTTCGCTTGTCCATGCCCTTGACGTTCCTTAACGTAAGCGCAGACAAAATCCTGAGTACCGCAAAAAGAATAAAGAAAATCTCTAAGGCAATGGAAGAAACACATAGCGAAATGAAAGGACTTTGTTATGAGCAATAGTAATCCCGAAGACACCGAGTACCTAGCTTTAATGCTGAAAAATCTTGAAGGAATGCGTGAGCGCACCGAGCAGGCTGCAAACGCTATTGACTCGATGCGGTTTTATATCAGGGCGATCCGGGAGAATACTCAAAGTGCGCTTATCACCGGTGAGACGGATGATCTTGTGCGACACCGACTGTTGCCAACCCTTATCGCCACAAACACCCGCGTGCTTGAGGAGCTAGCGAGAGGGATTGATGATGGGACAGACCAGCTAGATATGTGCTTCTATTATCTTTCTGGCGAGGGCGAAGAAGACGAAGAATGAGCACTCTATATGCGGTTAAAAGCGGGGGGTTCGCCTTAAAAGACGATGCGGGGGGTATCGAAAAAGTTAGTGAAGATTCTCTTGCTGCTACTGCCTGTCACGCCGAGCTATCCAAGGGGGCAAAGGCCGCGCTTTGGGGGCAGATTCCGCCTTGGTTTGGCCTTGACTTGTTTGATTATCAACTTAGCGCCGCTATCCGCTTAGATGAACTATCTTTGCTTGCCGATCCGCCTGGTCTTGGAAAAACTAGGACTTCACTAGCTGCCGCTGCTAGGAAAGACGCTAAAAGGTTGGTAATAGTTTGTCCTCCGGTGGTGGCTGCTTCGTGGGCAAGAGAAGCGTCCGTTTCCAATGTGGCTAACCCACTTCGCCCAAAGAAAGCTGAGCGCGTAGGAGGGGTTGGTATTGATCCGCCAGGGAGCCATGTAAAAATAATCCAGTCATCTAAACCATTACCTGACCTGCCTGATATTGGGATTGTGGTAGTGCCAGACTCAATGCTGGGGGCTAGAAAAGACATCGTAAAAATGCTCGTAGACTGGGCCCCGGACTTCATGATTATTGATGAGGTTCACCGGCTTAAAACTTGGAAAGCAGCCCGGTCTAAAGCAGTCAAGAAGCTTGCTCGCGGCGTTCCAAAAGTACTGGCTTTATCGGGCACTCCCCTACTTGGCAAGGTCTACGAGATAACCAACGTGCTAGATATTACCGGCGATTTAACTGGCGCTTTTGGCGGTTACAGTGCGTTTTGCAGAAAATACCTTTGGCAAACACCGTGGGGGGAACAAAAGGCAAGAAAGAAGATGATCCCCCACTTAAAGCAAGTCTTGGACACCGGCGTGTGGGTGCGGCGTGAGCGCGAGGACGTACTAAAAGACTTACCGGAGCATTTATCTTCCGTCATGGTATTAGATGACCTATCGCTGAAAGATTACGAAAAGGCTTACGAAAAAGTTACTGGCGAGATTGACCAATGGATTAAAGATTTCGGGCCGAGGATTACCCCGGCAATGATCGACGGATTCTGCGCCGATCCCCTGCCTATGATTTCGCTGCTTCGAGAAGCGGCAGGCCTGGCCAAGATTCCCAAAGTATCCGAGATGGCTAAAGAGTGGGTAAGCGACCATCCAGCAAGTGAGGACGGGACATATGCTGACCCGCTGCTGGTTTGGACGCACCACCGGGAAGTAACTAAGCAGACCTGTAAGGCACTAAAAGAAGTGCTAGGTGAGGAAAAAGTCGGGATTATTATTGGCGGTACTTCCCCCGCAACTATTTCGCGCACCGTGGACGCTTTTCAGGCTGGCCATCTTGCCGCGTTAGTTGCATCTATTCATGCTGGCGGAGTAGGTATTACTTTAACTAGGGGCAATTTCCATATTTTCGCTGAGGCCGACTGGACACCGGCGATTATTGAGCAAGCCCAGCGCCGACAAAACCGGATCAGCCAGACCAGAACTACCCGCTCGCTAACTTTAATCGCAGCAGGCACCTTGGA
>CAMYAU010000176.1 GCA_947253735.1 uncultured Varibaculum sp.
ATCGTGCACAACAAGTTCGTGGTCGAACAGTTAAGTGCCAAAGGTGCTCGTTTTGTAACCGAACTCGATGAAGTCCCCACCGGAGCGCGAGTGGTGTTTTCCGCCCACGGAGTATCGCCCATGGTGCGGGAAGAAGCAGAGCGGCGGGGACTAAAAACCGTCGATGCCACCTGCCCGCTAGTGACCAAAGTACACCGCGAAGCCCTGCGTTTCGCCAAAGCCGATTATGACATTGTGCTGGTAGGGCACGAAGGACACGAGGAGGTCGAAGGCACCCAAGGGGAAGCCCCTGACCATATTCAAGTAGTAGGTGATCCCGAAAGCGTAAACCAAGTGGAGGTGCGAGACCGCGAAAAAGTGGTGTGGCTATCGCAAACGACTTTAAGCCTCGATGAAACCCGAGAAACCGTAGAACGGCTGCGGAAACGGTTTCCAGAATTGAGTGATCCCCCCAGTGAAGATATTTGTTTCGCCACTCAAAACCGGCAAGGGGCAGTAAAAAAGATCGCAGAGCATGCTCAGGTAGTAGTGGTAGTGGGTTCAGCTAACTCCTCGAACTCGGTGCGACTAAAAGAAGTAGCCGAAGTGGGCGGGGCCCAGCGTGCCTATCGCATAGATAAAGCCTCCGAAATGGATGCAGCCTGGTTCGACGGGGTTGAAACCGTGGGGCTAACCTCTGGAGCGTCCGTGCCAGAAGTGCTGGTGAAAGAAGTTTTAGCACAGCTAGCGCAATGGGGTTTTGAGGACGTGGAGGAAGTTGAAACCGAGCGGGAAACAGTAACCTTCGCCTTGCCTTTGCCCTTGCGTAAAGAACTCAAAGAAGCCGGGATGATAAAGACCGACAACCGCCGGCGCACCAACGATCCGGGCCATACCTGTTAGAGGTAACCGTGCTGACTTCTATACCTTTCGTAGTTGCAATTTGCCTATTAGCTTTGGCATTAGTTTTTGCCTTACCCTTCCTGATCTCAAAGTCGAAGTGGCAACTGAGCGCGATCCTAAAAGTGGTGGCAGTATCGCTGGTACAAGTAGTGGCGGCCGGGTTGGTTATCAACCTGCCGATGCAATACGTGTCCACTCCCACCGAGCTGTGGCAGATGCTTAGTAACCAACAAAACACCAGGGTGAAAATTGCTGATACCCAGCGGGGAAAGCAGCTTAAAAAACGTGAACCGGTTGCCTCAGAAAAAATAAATCCCTTAACTGCGCCCGCCTTACCCGGACAAGAAGAATGGATACCCCAGTTCAAACCCCGAGGGAAAGCCGGTGCAATCACCGTGTTCTCGGGACCGAAATCCGGGGTGAAAGAAAAAGTCATGGTTTGGACCCCCGAAGGCTATGACCCGGAAGACCACAGCAAAACCTACAACGTAATAGAGTTCCTGCACGGCTATCCTGGCTCTCCAGTATCGGTCGCCCTCGCCCTCGATTTTTCTGGCAGCTTACAAAAAGCCATCGACAGGGGAGAAATCGCCCCCACCATCGCAGTAATCCCGGAAGGAAATGTAAACCTCAAAGCCCCCACCTGCGCAGATGTAGAGGGGAAGGCGCAAACTGCGACCTGGCTCAGTTTCGATATTCCCAAAATGGTGCGCTCTAGCTTCCCGAATGTATCCGATAAAAGAAAAGATTGGTTGATCACCGGGAACTCATCTGGGGCGTATTGTGCTGGGCGTCTAGGAATCGCCTATGGAGATGTTTTTGGTGCTAGCGCGATCCTCTCCGGTTACGATCAGCCGATTGTGGGGTCTTGGGGAGGGCACACCTCTGCTGCATTCGCGGATAACACCCTGTCTAACCTGGTGGGTGAGTCCCGTCCTTGGCCCCTAAACATATATGTTTTTGGGGCACAAATGGATCGAGATTCTTTGCATTTAGCAAAAAATCTGGCGCGGGCTCCCTTTAAAAGCGGTGACCGGCTGCAGCTAAATATAAAAGCGGAGGGCGGGCACAACTGGGCAACCTGGCGTGAACAAATGCCAGATCTATACCGCTGGTGGGAACAGATACGTACCGCTAAGGCGCCGAGCAGCCTACAGATAAAAGGGGCTGATTCTGCGCTCTTGCCCGAAACCACCCCGGGAGTATTTTCCTTAATGGGCTGGGGGACCATTATCGTTGCTGCTTTAGTGGCTATTTTGGCTCTAGCCACGCTGATTCGCCGAGTACCGAAAGTGATGAAGGCTGGCACCCGAGTATCCTATTTAAAGGCTCTCGTTGGATCGCTTGCTGCCATGATCTTAGTGATCATAGCGGTGATGTTGCCTATAAACCGGTGGGGGGAGTTCTACACCTCTGTCATGGAGATTGTGCGCACCATTGTCGGAGGAGCCTGAGCCTAGGATTTTTAGGGCCAGATTTCCTGCCGCTTTCGCCCTTCGATAGGGTAGAGACGTGGCTTTAACAATTGGGATTGCAGGATTACCGAACGTAGGTAAATCAACTTTGTTCAATGCGCTCACCCGCGCAACCGTACTCGCCGCGAATTATCCGTTCGCGACTATTGACCCCAACGTGGGGGTAGTGCCGCTGCCGGATCCGCGATTGCAGAAACTAACCGAAATGTTCCAATCTGCGAAAA
>CAMYAU010000177.1 GCA_947253735.1 uncultured Varibaculum sp.
CGCCACGTGATTTTGCCGCTATGGAATATTTATTACTTCTTTGCTCTCTATGCGGGTTCTTGTAATAAAGGCGCCGGCTACCAGGCTAAAGCCTTGGATCTAGCGGATCCCAAGACGCTGGAGCAGCTGGGAGTTATGGATCGCTACCTGCTGGCTCGTACCCGCAACTTGGCGCTAAATGTCAAGCAGCTGCTGGATAGCTACGATATTCCGGGGGCTTGCGAGGTAATGAGCGAGCATCTGGATCTGCTAACTAACTGGTATGTGCGTACTTCCCGTGATCGTTTCTGGAACGAAGAAGCTGCTGCCTATGACACTCTCTATACCTGCCTTGAGGTACTTATGCGAGTGATGGCACCGCTAGCTCCGCTAGTGACCGAAGAGATCTGGCGCGGTTTGACCGGGGGAGAATCGGTACATCTATGTGATTACCCGGTGGTTCCCGACACGGTTGATGATCCGGAATTAGTGGCAGCCATGGATATGGTACGCGAGGTGGTTTCGGCTGCGCATTCGCTACGTAAAACCCATAACCTGCGGGTGCGTCAACCGCTGCAGTCCCTAACTGTGGTGCATGATGATTGCCAAAGACTGGCTGATTTCTCGGAATTGATCGCTGGGGAAGTAAATATCAAACAGGTGGTATTGCAAGCTTCTAGCGAGTCGGGTCTGCAGCTGCAGCGGCAACTAAAGTTGAACCCGAAAGCTTTTGACCCGCAGGTACGTAAAGCTACCTCGCAGTTGTTTAAGGCGCAAAAAACTGGTCAGTGGCGCGAAGAGGGTGAAACCGTCGTCTTCCCCGAAGTTCAACTTGACGGTCAGCCGGTTACTTTAAGCGGAGAGCAATTCTCACTTTCAACAACGGTTGAGGTGGCTGAAGGGCAGGTTGCCACGGTTTTGGGTGATGGAGCCGTGGTGGTACTCGATACCGAGATCACCCCCGAGCTTGAAGCTGAAGGCTATGCCCGTGACTTGGTGCGTTCTATTCAAGATGAGCGTAAAGCTCAGGATCTGCACGTTTCGGATCGTATCGAGTTAGTACTGGAAGTTCCGGAAGAACGAGTCGAAAGTGTTAAGGCTCATGCACAGATGATCGCGCACGAAGTGCTGGCTACTGACCTTAAAGTTCAGGCGGCCTCGCAGGATGCGGTAAAGATTAATATTACTGCGGTACATCCGGTATCGGCATAAGGCGCTAGCTTAGTAAAAAGTTTCCGCCGGCAACCTCTAAGGTTGCCGGTGGAAAAGTATCTAGTGCCAGGTGATATGGCAGTTAATCGGCAGTGAGAATTTTCAGGCCGCTATCTGCTAGCTCGCTGCGCGAGCGCTTTCCGGTACTGCTATCAATAATCGCCGTGTCGAAGTCGCTCAGCGGGCCTACTTTAAACAGGGCGGAACGACGGAATTTTGACGAATCTGCCACCAATATTTTGTGCCGCGAGGCGGCCAGCATTGCCCGTTTAAATTTGGCTACCTGTTGATCGGGATGGAAACAGTAACCATGATTAATTGCGGTAGCAGACATGATGCATACATCAATATTTAACTGGCTGACTGTAAGCTCAGTTAAATCCCCGAAATAGGCATCTGCCCAGGTTTCGTAGGTTCCGCCCAGTAAAATTAATCGGATTCCTTTTAGCTCACGCACCCGTTGGGCCAGAAACTCGGCATTAGTAATTACCGTCAAAGGAGCCAAAGATTCCAGGCTTTCCACTAGGGGAAGATTAGTAGAGGAATCATCTAAGGCCAGCGACATGCCACTGCGTAAAAATTTCCGAGATATCCGGGCAATTCCGGATTTAATTGGGCCGTTGGTTGCTATTCTTAGCCGCGCTGATGCCTCCAAAATTGAAGACTCAACGGCGGTTATTTCTTTTCGGTTTAGCTGCACTAAACCGATTTTCTCTAGTTCGGCAACGTCACGATAGACCGTCATCTCCGAGACGCTGAGCTTATTTGCTAGTTCTTCAACGCGTGCTGAGCCGCCTCGCGCCACCTGCTGTAAAATCAGCTGCTGGCGCGAGGCGGGAGTGGATTTAGTGCTCTCAGGCACGAGGTAGCACGGCTTTCGCTACTACATCTTTAACCGAGATACTCTCAGATTGCAGAATCTGGTTGACAGCTGCCAATAGTGGTAGCTGGTCTTTGATCTCGGCGGCATGTTGATCCACGAACTTTACGGCCAAGCCGGCTGCAGGAACTCCCTCGACGGTTTGTTCTAGGCGATCCATTTCCGCCAATGCCTCTTTGGGGTTTTCGCCCCGACCCAAGCGCACTCCGTAAACCTTGTTACGACCCGACAGGCCGGTAACTTCTAGGTCGCCGACCCCTGGCAGACCGAAAGCGGTCTCCATCTTGGCGCCTTGAGACTGTCCTAATAGGGACATCTCTTTGACCGCCTGAGTGAAAGTGGCTGCTTTCAGGTTGTGGTGGGGGATACCGGTGGCTTCTTCTAAGCCGTCAGCAATGCCAAGGGCAATGGCATACACGTTCTTCATCGGGGCACAAATCTCCACCCCGACTTCATCATCGCTGTATTCGATGGCGTAGTTTTCAGTGCATGCTTC
>CAMYAU010000178.1 GCA_947253735.1 uncultured Varibaculum sp.
CTTGGACCCGCAATCGTGCCAGTTGGCGCGACCTTTGCCAAACTAAATGGGAATCCGTTTCTGCCGGTTTAGATAGGACACAACTCAGCTACTTGCGACAGGTGGCCGGGCTATTAGAAAAGGCTCCCCAGCGACTGTCTTCCGAGGAAGCGGCGCAGGTATCCCCCGCGATTCGCACCCTGGCGCGGGCGGGATTTTCTTTTGCCGTCGGCACCGAACCCCTCACTCCACTACGTTTTTCTGCGATTTTAGCGCGCCCTTTCCTAGATATTTGTGCTCCTGGCGATATGGCGCTGCGTTTTGGGATTGATTTTTCTGCCGGTAAAGAACCGGCCGGGCGTACGGTCGCCGCTACTTGCGTGGCGGCCGGTCTAGAACTGGTGGCCAGCGCGGAGCTGGGGTGTTTCGCCTTCTGGGATGATCGGTTCGGAGCGCTAAACCGGGTGTTGGGGGCGAAACCGGTGCGGGTTCCACAAGCAGATTTAGCGGATTTTTTGTTGCAAGATTTTCCGCGCCTTAGCGAAAGTTTCCCGGTCTATTCTTTAGATAACAGTTTTGAGTTCCCAAAATATCGCTACCTGCTGGAAGTGGGAACTTCCCGGGCAGAGGACCTTTACCGGATTCACCTGCGCGCCATGCGCGAGCTTGAGGGGCAAAAGATTGAAACCAGCGCCCCGCCTGACCAGATTACGCAGCTGCAGAGCCAGGTGACGAAGTGGTTGCGCCGCCAAGAAGGGGTTTTCACTTTCGATAGTTTTCTTTCTTGTCCCGCTCACCGCATAAACCAGTTACTCGATGAGCTAGAAACCGTTTTTGATGGCCAGGATTTAGAAGTTAACCGCCACGGAATTCCGCGTTCATTTTCGCAACAGGGTGGAGAGATCATCGTGGATTTATCCCCCAATACTTACGGCTGGTTTACCCCGCAGGTGCGGCTGCGTTTAGGTGACCGTGACTTTACATCCTCCGAGATTGCCCAGATGCGCGAGCGCGGCGGGCTAATCGATGCCGATACTTATCTTAGTGAAGCCGATCTGGATCGGCTGACGCTGCTTAGTGAGCGCGCCGGTCTTAATCGGCGCGGTATTCACCCGGCGATTATTGACCTCTCCCAGATTCTGGAGGGTACGCAAGCACAGGTGCGCGGCCTAGAAGCCTGGAAGAAACGCAAACTAAAGTTGCCACCGATTGCCGCACCCCACACCGCTAAGCTGCGCGAATATCAATGCACGGGCGTGTCTTGGTTGCTGGCGCAACTGTCGATTGGGCCCGGAGCGGTGCTGGCCGACGAAATGGGGCTGGGAAAAACTCTGCAGATTTTAGCGGCGATTAAATCCTTACCCACCTCGAATCCAGTGCTGGTAGTAGCGCCTACTTCGGTGATCAATGTTTGGGAGTCGCAGGCGCAGCGTTTTTATCCCGAGATGGAGGTGCAGGCACTGCGTAGCGGCACCGAGATTGAGGAAGGTTTCCGCGGGGCAGATTTAGTGGTTACCTCCTACGGGTTGCTGCGCCGCCATGCAGAGGCTTTCTTAGCCCCTGAGTGGCAGGGGGTAATTTGTGACGAAGCACAGCTGGTGAAGAATCCGCGTACCCAAGCCTGGCACATCCTCGCGGATTTGCATCGAGAGTGGACGATTTGTGCTACCGGCACTCCCCTAGAGAATTCTCTAGCGGATTTGCACGCGATTTTATCTTTGGCACAACCAGGCACGCTGCTTTCGCGGGACCAGTTCGCTGCCCTACAGCTGCGCGGACTTAGCCAGGTGCGTTCGCTGGTGGCTCCCTATATGTTGCGACGCACTAAAGCTGAGGTGGCACCAGATTTGCCCCCAAAGATTGAACAGGTGTTGCGGGTTGATTTAGAGCCGGGGCATAACGCCGCCTATCGGGAACTAGAAACCCAGGCGCGCCACCAGGTGAGCGGGTTGTTACAATCCGGTGATCGGATGTCGATTTTGGCGGCGCTAACGGCGCTGCGGCGAGCCAGCTTAGACCTACGGCTAGTAGGAGGACGTGCCGGGGTTACTAGCGCGAAAACTAACGCTCTGGTGGAACAGTTACAAGCGATACCTGGCCATAAAGCCCTAGTGTTTTCCCAGTTCACTTCCTATTTAAAGTTGATTAAAGAGGCTTTGGAAGAGGCGGGAATAAAAACCGCTTATCTGGACGGGTCTACTCGGCAGCGTGACCAGGTAGTCAAAGAGTTTTCCGAGGGGGACGCGCAAGCTTTCTTGATCTCGCTGCGGGCAGGGGGCACGGGGCTGACTTTGACTGCCGCCGACTATGTATTTGTGATGGATCCCTGGTGGAACCCGGCAGTCGAAGAGCAGGCAATCGATCGTGCTCACCGGATCGGGCAAGAACGCCCAGTCAATGTCTACCGCCTGGTGGCGAAGGGAACCATCGAAGAAAAAGTATCCCAGCTACAGCAACGCAAGCGCGACCTGTTTACTTCGGTAGTTAAATCTTCCGGCTCCCTAACAGAACTAGCCAGTTCCTTGCTAATGGA
>CAMYAU010000179.1 GCA_947253735.1 uncultured Varibaculum sp.
CACCGATATTTTGACCTATCAGCGACGCAAAAAACTGGAAAAAACTCCTCTACGGTTGGTAGCAAACACCTGGATGGATCGGGTCTACCTCCCCACTATTAGCGCGATTCCCGATGATCTGCGTTCAAAACTAGAGCCGGCACAGATTTTCCATGAGGTTTTGGAGCATCGCTGGTTTATGTCGGAAAAGGCGGGGCATCATATCCATACTCGTAAAGCCGTTAAAGACTATATCCGTACCCAATTGGCAGCGCGCCCCGATGAACAGGTGGTACTGCCTATGCCTTTGACCGCTACTGCCGACACTTCCGATTATCTGGACCTGAAGGATATTTAACCGCTAATCTTCGGTATTCAAGCCACACATTCTGCCAGTTAAGACGGGAACCGTAGCTTGGTTTTATTTTCTTTCGTCTGCAATCTTTGGATGATCTAGGCTCCTGGCTTCACTATCCAGGGTGCACTAATAGACGTGCTACTGGCGTCCGTGGCGGCGTCCTACCACTACTAGTCCCCCTTGGGGCAAAAGCCGATCCGGAGACATAGATTCTGAGACTGCCGACAGAGAAATAGTAAATACTACCGGCTGGCGACTGGTGAGCTCTATCCTCCCCCCATCAGCCTCTATCAGATCTTTCGCCAGTGCCAGTCCGATCCCGCTAGAGCCATGACCGCTAACCCCGCGCCGGAAAATATCGGGGGCTATCTCTTCACTTACCCCTTCGCCCTCATCGGTAACCTCCACAAACATGGAACGCTGCGACAGACCCTTACGGGTAGAAACCGTGACTGTGCCCGCCCCATATTTCAAGGAATTCTCTACCAAAGTAGCGATTGCTTGGGAAAGAGAAGAGGGGGTGGCAAGAGGCAATCGATCGCTCACCTGGTTATTGAACACAATTTCTCGTCCCAATGCGGCGAATTGGGCTTCCCATTCATCCTTTTGTTGCCGAAAAATATCTTCAATCTTGACTGCCTGAGTATGTCCATGACTGGCCTGCTGAGCGCGTTTTTTCAAATCCTCAACCACTTGGGTGATTCGTTCGACCTGTTCCAGGCATGCCTCCGCTTCACTGCGAACCTCCTGGTCATCAGTGAGGTATTCAATTTCTTCAATCCGCATGGACAGGGCGGTGAGGGGGGTACGCAACTGGTGAGTAACATCAGATGCAAACTGACGTTCCTTGGCGATCCGACCGACAATTCGCTCCCCTGAACGAGAAAGCTCTTCGCTAACCAGATCGATTTCTTCAATCCCCGTAGGTTGTATACGGGCTTGGACAGCCCCCGAACCCACCTGTTCTGCCTGGGCAGAAAGATAGATGAGGGGTGCCGCCAGCCGACGCGAGCCATGGAAGGCGAAGGCTGTTCCTGCCCCCAGCGCCACCGCCCCACAAATTAACACTGCGCACACTGCTCCTACCGCTGACCAAATCACCGGTACCGCTGAGGAACGCAAAGAAACATAGAGCCCTCCCGCACTGCGGGCATGGGAATATAGCTGCCAGTTGCTATCTACTGTGCCTGAATCAAATATCCGTTTTTCCCGCTGATCAATCCGGATCGCTGATTGGGGCGCATATACCCGCTGCCACCCCGAAATCGCTTGACGGGTACGTTCTAGGTCGCCAGTACCAATCTGGTCTAGGTAGCGCGATAGGTTAACCGTGAGCTGGTCCTGGGTGGCCTGGCTGGATTGCCATACATAGGAAGGCGCCAATATCGCTAGCGGTAGTCCCAGCAAAGTCAGTGATACCAGGACGGACTGGAAAACCATTAACAGCGCACGCCGGCGCATGACAGGCTACTTTCGTTCGGTCTCGAAACGGAAACCCATTCCCCGCACTGTGGAAATATAGTAAGGATAGGAGGCGTCATCACCGAGTTTGCGACGCAACCAGGAAATATGCATATCCAAGGTCTTGGTGGAACCGGCGGGATCTGAACCCCACACTTCCTGCATTATTACCTGACGCGGAACCACGTTACCGGCTTCTTTAATCAAAATCCGTAACAGGTCAAATTCTTTGGCGGTTAGCTGTAGTTCCCGGCCGTCTTGGAACGCACGGTGAGCTGAAACATCAATTTTAATATCTTGTGCTTCCAGGGTGTCATCCTGAAAGTCGCTGCCCGCACGACGCAAAAGAGCGCGCACCCGCGCCAAAAGCTCAGCTAAGCGGAAAGGTTTAGTTACATAGTCGTCAGCGCCCGCATCAAGGCCCACTACCATATCGACCTCGTCAGTGCGTGCGGTGAGTACCAGAATCGGTACCGATGATCCCTGGGTACGAATCTCCCGGGCCACGTCTAGGCCATCCATATCAGGCAGACCGAGGTCTAAAACCACCAAATCTGCCCCCAGAATATCGCCGAGAGCTCCCCGACCGGTGCCATGAGAACGCACTTCATAGCCTTCCCTCCCCAGCGCCCGTGCCAGGGGTTCCGAGATAGCGGGGTCATCTTCAACAAGTAAAACTGTAGTCATATTCCCATGCTAATCTAAAAAAA